>CAIWNO010000001.1 GCA_903914045.1 uncultured bacterium
ATTCACGGTGTAAATTTCGCGGCGGGTTGGAAGAGGAACAGGACCAGCGACTCGCGCACCAGTGCGCTTGGCGTGATCAACAATTTCACGAGCCGAAGCATCGAGAGCTTGGTGATCGTACGCTTCCATTCGGATGCGGATTGTGCCAGCGGTCATTGCCATTGCGATACAAGCCCTTCGTAGAGAAACACAACCCGTTTCCGCGCGCGGCTCGATGCCGTGCGAAGGCGGAAATGGGGGATCGACAAAGGTAAGCGATTGTGCGTTTCTGTCAAGCGGTTGGGGGATATTCGTTGCAAATTTAAATATTTCATGTGGCTTTGCGGTAGTCTTGCGGGCGTGATCCACCACCGCCCTTGCCTAGCCACATGCGCCGTATTTGTAATTTTTGCTGCCATTTATGGACATTGCACCTTCGCACAGGCGCAATCAGGTGAAAATACAGGTGATTCTGTAACATCTGGCCAGTTAAAGTCCAATAATAAATCAAATTTAAAGCAAAAAACTGACAAAAGTGGCGTTAAAAAGGCTCCGAACGGGTCTGACGCCAAGGCGCCAAAGGCCCCCAAAGAATCCGTGGTTGACTCCGAATTGGAAACCAAACCGTACGACTTTGAGTCATTGGGAATGAAAATGCGCTTGCCCAAGGGAACAATGGTCGCCAAGGACGCGGTTGGCAACGCGGTCTCTTGGATGGTCAGCGATGAGCGCGATCCCACGCGCTGGCTATTTCGAATTAACGCCGTCTCCTCCAACGATCCGCAAAGCGACACGGAGTCTCAAATGAAAAATCATTTGCAGACTTTAAAAGAAGCGGGCAGCAAATTCACATTGCTATCGGATCGCCCGACAAAAATTTGCGGATTGCCCGCGCGCTTTTTTTGGCTCTCAACACCAACCGGAGATATTCAGGCCATTAGCGGGTGGTTCATGCTGCAAACCGATTTTGGTCGCTTTATTGTATTTAGTATTTTGACAACTGAAAAAGATTTTGCGTACGCCGAATCCGTCATCGACCACGCCGCCAGCACCATTGAATTGCGCGACATGAGCGTGGTGCAAAAGGAACGAACTGAACGCTTGCAACAAGGCGCGGAAATTTTAAAGTCAATCACGCAAGCCAAAATGACATCCGTCGCCGATGGAAAGAAAAAATTGTTCCGCTCATGGCGCGAAACTCCGTCTGGTGATGTGGAATTAGCCTGGGTTTCGATTGCCATTTCGCAATCCCCGCGTGGCTTGGCTGATCCAAGCGCCAACGAAAAAACCCTTTCAGAATCGGCAAAAGAGCCTGGTTTTTTAATTTCAATTGACAGCCGCAGCATTGGCGAGGACGGCCTGACATTGACCAGCTCTCGCAATCGATATTGGGTGGCTATTGATTTTGGTAGCGAAGTGTGGTCAGTGCGCAGCGTTCCTCAAATACCTGGACCAAAAAATATATTCTCACAAACTGGAGCTCGACTACGCGTGTTGGGCGAGCCCGCCGGAACAGATCTTGCCGTGTTGACCAGCGCGCAAGGAGCCGCTGAGGAACCATTGACGTGGACCATTCCCAACTCCTCCTATCTTGCGCATCCACTGTCATTTATTCTGGCGCAACTCTTGCCGCGCGAAACCTCCGCTCCTCATCATTTTGCGTTGTGGTGTTTCGATCCATCATTTGGAAAAATTTCACAACGCACATTCAAATGGAAACCCGATGCCGCGCATGCAGGTCATTGGTTGCTAGAGACCCAGCCTTCACTTGATGGACCAACAAGTTTGGATGAGGTTGACGCGCAAGGACATCTGCTGTTGCGCAGCGAGCCCAATGGAGTGCGCATGGCGCCAACCACGCTGACGGAAATTGAGCGACTGTGGAAAGCCAAAGGCTTGCAACCGTAATGTGCGGCGCGCAAAAAATAGCGCGTTTTTTGGCTTTTTTATCCTGTATTTTAACGACATTCGCCTGCCGCAGTACGTCCACCATGGCCGACGCCTGGCCAACGCCAAGTTCATGCAAGGGGCGCGTTCTGCAAGCGAGCGACATGTACGCCATGGATCAAGCGCCAACCCACACTCAGTGGCTTGTTCTTTCTGGCCGCGATGAGGGCGACGTCATTGATCTGATCACCACCATTGACGCGAACCATGTTGTGACCATTGATGAGCCACAGACACGCATCACCAAAATACAGTGGCGCGCCGACGGCTCGTGCGCGCTCATAAGCGTGGATTCAGTGGAACAAGGAACACGAAGCGTTTTTAATCCCCCGCTGTTGATGTGCGACCGCGAATTGAAATGCGACGCGCCATTGCAAAGCGAGTCGCCCATGCAAGCCGTGCTGATTGAAGGCGGCGCGCCACGCGACAGCGGAACTGGCACGCGCACCATCACCATGGATGGGATGTCGCTTATCACCACGCCACTGGGAACATTTGATTGCGTTGTGGTTAGCGCGCGCTTGATTGGCGCGCTCTCACACGCCACCATGGAGTGCAGCGTGACCACATGGATCGCTCCTGAATTGGGCGCGATTGCGGAGCGCTACAGCGAAAAAATAAAGATTCTCGGGGTTTTTACCAAACAATTCGAGCGAGTCATTGTGAAACTTCCAAAAAAACTTTGAAAAGTTTGCAATCTTTTCTGTAAAATTGTCGCCTCGGTCCCTACCCTATTTGCATAGGTCTTCCATGCCGCCCGATCGTTCCCACATTCTGCTTGCCATTCCCGTCTACAACGAGGCCAAGTCCATTGAACGCGTGTTGCGCGATGTCGGCATTTTCGCGCGCGACGTGTTGGTGATCGACGATGGCAGCAGCGACGTCACTCCGCAACTTCTGGCCAAGCACCAAGTGGAGGTCATTCGCCACGCTCAAAATCGTGGCTACGGTCGCTCCATGCAGGACATTTTGCGCTGGGCCGAATTTGACGGCTACGAGTGGGTCATCACCATGGATTGCGACGAGCAACATGAGCCCGCGGAAATTCCATCCTTCGTGCGCGCCATTGAGCGCAACGACGCGGACATTATTAGTGGAAGCCGCTACATGATTGAGCGCATTGATGACGATGACGCGCCGGAAGATCGCTTCCGCGTGAACCGACTCATCACCGAAGAGGTGAACGCCGCGTTGCAACTGCAACTCACCGACGCATTTTGCGGATTCAAGGCCTATCGCACATCCGCCATGCGCAGGTTGCGACTGAATGTGGACGGCTACGACTTTCCCATGCAATTCTGGGCGCAAGCGGCGTTTATGAATCTTCGCGTGCGCGAAATTCCAGTGCGACGCATTTACAAGGACATGCGACGAACTTTTGGCAATGGCCTAGACAATCCAGAAGTGCGATTGTGTTTGTACCGCGATACGCTGCGCTTGGCCATGGCCAATGCTCCGGGGCTTTTGCAAACAAACGCAATGCCTGATTCAATTGCCAAGTAATGGCCAAAGCCGTCGCGGACATACTTGTTGAACATGCGGGCGCGTTGACGGATTCCTTCATTCACATTGAAGGCCGCGCGCTTTCCACTTGGCGCGCTGAGTCGCGGAGCTTTTTTAATTTGCCTGACGCGCCCGTGGTGGCCGCGGGACATCAAGCGCAAGCGTGGCACGCGGGAATTGTGGCCAAGACATTGTGGTGCGACGCCTTGGCGCGCGCGCGCAACGCGACGCCCGTGCATGTGGTTGTGGATCAAGACACGTTCGATGGTTTTTTTGTGGAGTGGCCAGCGCGTGAAGATGGATTGTGGAAAGCCAATGGGCACAGATTCAGCAACGCCACGCAACAGATCGCCGCGCTGCGTGCTCCGGCATTTCGCGCGCAAGAGATTGAGCATGTTGGTGAAACGCCGGAATATGTTGGCGCTGGATTGGCGCGACTCACCGCGTCGCTGGGATTATTCAAGAACTCACCCAACGCCGCGTTGCAAATCACGCGCGCATTGCTGCATGGTGTCGCGCACATTATTCAGGAGCCGCGCATCATCAGCGCTTCGCAAGTCATGGGCACATCATTTGCGCAACACTTGCTCGATCGTATGGTGCGTGAACCAGACGTCTGCGCGCAAAGTTACAACCTGGCGTTGCAACTTCATCCGCGCGCGGCGCGACCCTTGCGCGTGGACGGTTCCCGCAGCGAGTTGCCGTTGTGGATACTGAATGAATCAGGCGAACGTGTGCATGCCAACGCCGACAATGTGCGCGCGGCGCGCGCCAACAATCAACCGCTGCTGCCGCGCGCGTCGCTGCTTGGAGTGCTGCTTCGCACCTCGCTTGCGGACCATTTCACGCACGGGCTTGGCGGAAAAATGTACGAGGAAGTGTCCAACGACTGGATACGGCGTTGGCTTGGCTGGCAACCGCCGCGCTTTGATGTGGTCAGCGCGACATTGCGCTTACCCTTGGAAAACAAGCACAATCAAGCGAATTTGGCTGGTCCGCACCAGCATTCGTTTCGAAGCGCGTGGTGTGATCCGGATTTGGCCGTGACTTCACAAACTGGTCCAAGCGCGCGCCGACGGCACTTTCTCAACACCATTGCGGCGCTGCCAAGGCGCAGTGCGCAGCGTAAAAAACTTTTTCAAGAACTGATCGCGGACCGTCACTCGCGCCGTGGCGAACTTGCGGGAACGCTTACACAACTTCAAGATGTGGCCAACGCAGAAATGCAAGCGCGTCAATCTCTTGATGTGGCCATGCGTCGATCGTGGTGCATTTCGCTGCATCCACCTGGCGCACTTGAAGCGCTGTCCACGCAACTCTGCCAGCGCGCGCAAGACCTTGGCGCGTAAATCTTGCACGACTACTGTTGGCGCATTGTTGGCGCACTTCAAAAAGTGCGCGCGTCAATTCAACACAACTCAATCACGCCACGCATACAGCGCATGACTTTGTGACAACACATTACTCGGCCGCGGTGGTGGCAACAGGCTCAAGCGCCAAAAGAGGATCGGGCCGAAATACCCGCACATCCAGCGACCACACTTTGTCGCTGAATTCATGTCCAGGCTCATTCACATCCGCGCGATCACGCGCCGCGGCCACAAGTGTTGAAGTTGTTTTAGCGTCAAGGTTGTCAAGCATGGCC
>CAIWNO010000002.1 GCA_903914045.1 uncultured bacterium
GCATTTATTTCTTTTCTCGTTCCACAACCATGCTTCAATTGATCGCATGTCGCGCGTGCCTTGGTTGCGCTTGCTCCTTCTCCTTTGCGGGATTGGGCATGATTGCGCAACGCATCTTCACGCCGGCGGGTTTCGCTATTGCCATTGGTCTTGGCGATTCCGCGCTTGGTGTTGGCGGCGCGCTTGGCGAATTTGGCATTGACTTTTTTGGCGAGCACCTTGGTTGGCGTGAGATCATGCTCGCGACCGCGTTGATCGGAGTGCCTTTAGCCATTGGGTGCGCGTGGTCACTTCGCAGCCAATTCTTTGCACAGATACAAAGCACACAAGAACACGACACGACCCCCACCACTCTGAAAATGACGCGACGAATACAACGCGTGCTGAAAAAACGCGAGGTGATTTTGGCCGTGCTCATTTATGGCGGCACATGCGGCATGATCATGGGCTTCGGCGGATTTTGGAATATTCCATTGCAAGAAGCGTGGGGTTGGACGGCGCGCGAAAGCGTCATCCTGAACAGCGTTTTCTTCATTGGCACCGCAATCGGCGCACCAATTGCCGGATTTCTAAGCGCGCGAATTGGCGCAAAGAAGTTGCTGATTGTTGGACTTGTCATAAGCATCCTGTCCTACATTTTTGATTTAATGTTTCCCCCGCAATGGATCATGACCAATGTTGAGGATTGGCCGCTGTGGGTGGACTGCGTCAATATGTTCATTATTGGTTTGGGTTTAGGCACCAGTATTTTGGCGTTTCCAATTGCCACGCGCGTAGTCGCTCCACAGATGGTCGGCTTGACCATTGCCATTGTGAACTTTTCCGGCATTTTCTTCGCGGCCATTTTACAAGTGGCTCCTGGCGTCATCATCCAAGGCTTTCAAGACACTACATTGATCGCGCTTCAAGTTGGACACAGCGTGTTTGTGTTGGGAATGCTCATGGCGCTGGCGGCAACGCTGTGCTTGCCTTCACATACTCAACCTACGCGTGCATGATTCTGCCACGCCGCCATCATGCAAAACGATCCGGCTTCAGCAATGCGATATCAAATGGCTGGCTCTTCTTTGCCAGAATATTTCGCACCAACATTCCAGTAGCGGGGCCAAGGCTTAGGCCAAGCATGGCGTGACCCGAGGCGCTGATGACATTGTCCAAATGCTCGAAGCGACCGACATACGGCAACCCGTCTGGCGACACGGGCCTGCGACCGGTCCATATCGGTTGTGCTTGCGTGTTGACGCCTATAAAAGTCTTGAAAAACGCTGGTAAATAGCGGGGAATTGATTCTTGAATTCCTTGCACACGCTTGGGATTGATCGTGTCATCAACGCCACCAATTTCCATTGTGCCCGCGAAGCGCAATGTTGAACCCATGGGCGTCATGGCCACGCGCGCCTCCACCAACAAGCACGATGTGCGCGGCAATTGCGGCGGCGACTGCAACGTCATGCTGTATCCCTTGCCCGCTTGCATTGGAAGTTCAACGCCAAGTTGTTTGGCCACATCGCCGGACCATGAACCGGTGGCGATGACAAACTCGTCGGCCTCTATGCGCTCGTTGCCGATATTCACGGACACAACTTTCCCGCCGCGACGCTCGAAACTTTTCACCTCGGTTTCATGGCGCACATCCAAATCATGCGCCAACTCCTGCATGACCAGCGAAGGATTCAAATGTCCGTCGTCGTGAAAGTGCACGCCGCCGCAGACATCCAATGTCAATTCGGGCTCAAGAGCCGCAACTTCGCTAGCGCAAAGGACAGTCGCGCTTAAACCAATTTCATTGGCGCGCTGGGCCAAGTGCGCTTCATGCGCCAGGGTCTTTGGCAACTTGCACAAGACCAACAATCCTTTTTGCACAAGGCCAATTCGGTTGTCCGTCTCTGCCGCAAGATCAATGTACAACTTCTTGCTCAACAAACTTATGTCGCGCAACAAACTTTCACAATTGGCAACATGCGCCGGCGTGGCACTGCGATAAAATTTCCACAACCACTTCAGCAAATCGCGGTTCAGTTTGGGGCGAATCCAAAATGGACTCTTGGGATTGCCCATCATGCGAATTCCCTTGCTGATCATTCCAGGGGAAGCCAGCGGAACAAAGTGGCTGGGCGACACCAATCCCGCGTTTCCAAAACTGCACCCCACCATTTTCGGGGATCGATCCAACACGATCACTTCATGTCCGTCGCGTTTCAAATAATGCGCGCACGACAACCCAATAATTCCGCCGCCGACAATGACCACTCTGCTCATGTCGCAAGAGTAAACAATTCCCCCGCTTCAACACGCTGGCCAAACTTCTTTACACTTGCTGTCCCATGTCAGACGCCCCAACCAAATCAATGGAAGAAATTGTCTCGCTCTGCCGCCGCCGCGGCTTCATTTTTCAAAGCTCGGAAATTTACGGCGGCATCAACGGGTTCTGGGATTACGGCCCACTGGGAACTGAACTCAAACGCAATCTGAAGAACGCGTGGTGGCAAGACATTGTGCGCAATGAACTCATTGGTCCTTTCGGCGCCCCCGTGCAAATTGTTGGGCTTGATTCATCCATCATCATGAATCCAAAAGTGTGGGTGGCCTCTGGCCATGTCGGCGGCTTCAACGATCCAATGGTGGATTGCCGCGAAAGTAAAGCACGCTACCGCGCTGACCACTTGATGGTGCTTGGCGCGGCCGAAGATGGCGCGCGCTTGTACGCGTTCATTGACAATGACACCGAGCAACGCGCCAAGGCGGAAAAAATTCTGCTGAAGTATGAGCGACGCGAAGTGCTTGATGCCGCTCGCCATTTGATTCGCGCTTTCACCACGCTTAGCGCCGACGAGCGCGCGCGTTGCGTTGGTCCCGAAGCCAAGGAACCTGGAACTCTGACCGAGCCGCGTCAATTCAACTTGATGTTCAAGACCAATGTTGGCGCGATTGAAGATCCGGCCAAC
>CAIWNO010000003.1 GCA_903914045.1 uncultured bacterium
CCGACACACCCGCAGGCGGAGTGGATTTCTTCGGCACACGCGTGCGCGGAAAATATGTGTGCTTTGTATGCGACATCAGTGGCTCAATGGATGGTGACAAACTCATCGCCCTTCGCGCGGAGCTCACGCGCACCATTCAGGGGTTGCCCAATGGCAGCCACTTTGAGGTGATCTTTTTCAGTAACGACGCATTCTTGCTTGAACCAGATTGGGTGCTGGCGGGTACGCCCAAAGCCCGCGACTTTATGATCAAGATTCAGAACGTGGGTGCTGGCGGTGGAACGGATCCCACCAACGCGCTCACCTACTCATTCACCAAATTAAATCCAATTCCACATGAATTGTTCCTGCTCACCGACGGTCACTTCGGCGCTGATCCAACCGGAATTTTACAGCAGTACAACAGCGGCGCCGACCAGACACGCATTCACACCATCGGCCTGGGACAAGACGTGGACGCTTCATTGCTTGAAGAAATCGCCAAGAAATATGGCGGACAATACTGCGCCATTGCCGCGCAAGCCGCCCCGCCACCAATGCCAAACCTGCCCAATATTCCCAAGCAAAAACCGTAATTCAAGACCTTGTCGGTCAAGTCATTGCGCTGTCGCAACACCGTCACGAATTTCATCGCGGTAAATTCCATCGCTTATTTCAATGGGCGAAACTTCATAGGCAAAACCTTTTTCAGCGATCAAACTTCTCACCGGACCAAACGCGCGATGTGAATCTGGCGCCACCTTTAAACTAACCACATGGTTCTTTGTTGAAAGCCGCGCAAGCAACAATCGCAATGAGTGCTCCCACGCGGGCTCGCCCTCTTGGCCAACTTCAAGTCCACCATTGGAAAGCAAAGGAACGTGGCGCTCAATCCATTGACCGCCTCCACGAAAGCATTCATGGATCACGCTTTGTGGGTGCGCCATCATGTCAACTGCGTTTATATTCCATTCACTCCAACGCGCGCATGGATCATCAATTGAACCAACCCAAGGATTGATCCAGTACACGCGGTCCTTCCACAGAATCACTTGCACTGGAAGTAAGCCCTCCACCTCGCGCTTTCGTGGCGTGCGAACTTTCTTGTCCAACGTCAACGCCTCGGACTGAAGTTCACTTTCAAGTCGCTCAATTTCGGCGCGCAAACTGGGCAACTCAACCTTTAACGCGTCGTTGCGCTCGCCGCCACTCTTAAGAATTTCAGCCAATTCATTGGTTTTCTTCATGGTTTGAATGTTCACGTCGCGCAACGCCGTCAACTTGCCCGCCGCCATCAGCGACTCGCCCTCGTCGGGCGATTTTTTTTCCGCGTCCGCAACCATGGCGCGAAGACGTTGCAACGCGGCGCGTTCTTGGCTTAGCGGATCAGATGCGGTGGCGCCCGCTGGCGAAGCTTTGGTGATCAATTCCTTGCTGCGCGCGCCCGCCAGAATGGCCACGATAATTCCAATGAAAATAAATAAACCAAACATGTTGCAGACCGTGTCAAGCAATAAATCTAAACTTCCAAATTCATCACCGTTCTTGCTGCGGCGGCTCATGGCTTGACGTCCTTGGCGGATGGACGAAATCGATCGCTGGTGTACGCATCCTCCTCGATCAAGTCCAAGCCGCGTGGAAGCGCGCCAAGTTCCGCGTCATTGGAGAGTGCTTGCGTAAGTTCTCGCCACATGGCCACGCCGCTTGGCTTCACCACAAATAACAGCGTGCGCTTGGTCGGATCGGGCAAACTTTGTATCCATCGCTTCAACAAAGTCGCGGCGGTCGCTGGATCATTCAGCGAAATTGCAAGCGGTGAATCCTGCTCCGCATTTGTTCCCGCCACCAACTGCGCGCCAGAAACCTCAATAATCACGGGCTTGCGATCATCCTCGGCCAGCAAATAGGTCACTCTGCGGCGCAGTTGCGTGGTGGCCAAACGCTCCTCCAACTCGTCGCGTTGACGTATCAACTCCGCGGCTTCAATTGCGCTGGGGTCGGCACTGGACAGCGCCACCATTTCACGCACTTGCATTTCAACTTTTTTCTTCTCATCGGTCGCGCGCTGTCGTTTGTCCAATTCGCTGCGTAACTCTTGGCGCAGAGTTCCGCGCACAAAGGCTTGATTGGGAGACTTTTTTACTGCCGCTGCATTTAAGCGGTCCTTCAACCCCGCCGCTTCGTTGGCCAACTCCGCGCGGCTCTTGGGCAAGTCAGCCTTGGCTTGCGACTCAGTCGCCTCCATAACGGCAGCATCGGCGCCAATCTGCAAAATTAAAACCATCGTAATGACAATCGTCACACCAATAGTGCACATCATCACATCTTGAAATGAGAAGAACGACATTGGACTTTCATCACCTCGACGTGAGCGACCCATGATCAGTTCTCATTTCCTGTCACGCGAACGCGTGAAGTCACATGGCGCGAACATTGATCGCGGCAATCATCAAGAAACCGATCATCGGCGCGCCGCAAAAAAGTAAGGAATAAATGAATGCCAAGCGCCGCAACCAAACCTTCACCGGTGGTGACAAACGCCGTGTCCAATCCTCCAATCACTTGCGTGAGTTGCGAGGTGATGGTCTTCAAGTCGGAACCCTGCGCGCCAAGAACGCCGCCAAATCGACCAATTGCCTCGGTTAAACCAAGCACGGTTCCTATGAAACCCAGCACGGGAATAGCCCAAATAAATCCCTTCACCGAAACATATCCGCCATCGATTTGTAACTCCTCATTGTCAGCGCGACTCTGCAACATTTCATCAATGTCCCCCACTCGACCAACGTTGCGCACTGCTCTCAGCACACTGGTGACGCGGTTGAGATACATGAACCCCTCCACGCCCTGCACTTTTGATTCAATCGCCTCGACCACCTGCATGGCATTGCTTCTGGCAATAAACCACTCGGGATCATCGGGTGCGAAATGAATTTGAAACGCCTTGCGCTGCGCCACAATCTTCAAACTTTTAATAATCAAGATGCTCAGGCTCCAACAACTGAAGAACATAATTAAAATTGGAATACGGTCAAAGGCTGTCAAGTAACGCCAGATCACCTGCCCAACTTCGGAGTTGCGAAAAATGAACGCAGGCACATACACAATGATCAACAACGCAATGGCGCCCAGCAGGCTGCTGCTTAACGCCGGCGTGGTGAATGCTCCACTTGGAAGAGAAAGACGCGCCTCGATGTCGACCGAGGCGTAGCGCAACAATGGTTCTTGTGAATTTTTTTGTGAGCCGGAAAAATTTGAAACTTGCCTCATTTGTTGGCACCTCGAATAAATAGAAGTTGTGGTGATTGCGGAATTGGATTGGGAGTTGCTTGTACAAACAACGCTTCGGAATTTTCAATTCTTACAGGGAAAAAGCGCCATTTCCCATTCATTGCCCTGCCAACAATGAGGGCATCCTTGCCATTGGCAATTCCACGAACTGTATAGGAACCCTCTTGCGGCGCAAGCATAATTCCAACAAGTCCCGCTGGAAGCAAATCCTGGTACATCAATTCATCGCGCTTGTGCGCGGCCTTGATGAGCTCAGCAACATTTGGGGCCAATGACAAAGATTGCAATGCAACACCGCGCGCATCTTCGGAACGCGCCGCTTGATCGTTGGCGGACACTACGAATGGATCAAGCGAGGAAACTGCCCGTTGTGTTTCAAGTGATCGAACCCACTTGGCGGCCGCGGCGTCAACTGGATCACTCTCTTGCGCGAAAAAAGTAAGCCACGCATTCCAAAGATCGCGCTGCAAATGCCACATGACAATTGGATTGCTTGGTTGTATGGACGCCTCTTGAGCCAACATATCCAGCCACATATCACGTGCCCCATTCCAATTTGCTTTGGGTAATCCAGTTGCAAGAGCGCTTAACATTTGTGATGGTGGCCACGGCATCAGACCCCCCAATAATTTTCCCTTCAACGGAGTTCGCGCCTTCAAGTTTTGGGCGGGCGTTCTTAAATCATTTTTAGACTGCACCGCTTGCGCCCATGAATTTCCCAACATATCCGTGCGTTTGCGATAGATCCTGCGTCCCTCGTCCAACTCTTGCTCGCCCAAATTCACCCACCCAGACTGGATCAACCACTCGCTTGCGGCGGCGCCAATCCCCTCGGTTGTGCCGCAATTGCGGATTGTTCGCTGGCAAATGTCTTGCACAATTTCCGCAACTTCTTGATGCGGGCTGTAGGGATAGTCCGCCACATATTTGCTGAACAAGGGCTCCAAGGAACGCGCCGTTGCAATGTCACCAAAATCAACCTGACTCAATGAGCCTAGAGCTCCCATTCTGCCCGACAGAATCGCGGGCACTATTCGCTGACGCCACGCTTCAACGCCCACACCACCTTCGGCGACTTTCAATCCATGTTCGTACGCCAGCAACTGTTTGCGTCGATTCAAAAGATCAGCCGCGACTGGCAGCAGCGCCACGTACAAGTCCCGATAGGCGGACTCGTTGGCGGGAATTTTTTCAACATCCATCAATAATTTATTTGCTTCGGCATACAGTTGGGCATTTTTCTGCGCCTCGTCACGCAAGCGTGACATGTTCAGCGCCATGACTTGCAGTGATTGCGCGATCGGCTGAGCATCGCGATTGCTCACCGCCTCGCCGGCCGCAATCTTGGCTGAATCAATCAATGATTGCAATTGTGCGGCACGTCGAGTCAACGAGACAGGGTCAACTTGCTCGGCGGGCGTCATGACTGTCAATGCATTCAACGCGGTCTCTAGGCGCATGTATTGCGCACGCGCTTGATCCAGCGAAAGTGTCCGACTTGCCTGCGCATGGCTGGTCAGTTGATCGGCGGTGGCAAGCAATTGCGGCTGTATTGATTTGGGCGCGCGCGCCGCCATGCTCTTCAGCTCCGACGCAACTTTTTCAAATTCAACCGTAGACACAGGACTTCTCAATACAAGTTGCGCGCGATCAATGGCTTGTTGCGCCAACGCAATCTCTGCATTTTCCTTCACGAACGCCGCGGCTACTTTGGCACTCACCGCGGCCACTTGTGACGCGCTTGAAAGTTCCACATGCGATTCTTTCCAACTTGTCAACGCCTTGAGCGCGGTATCGGGCGATCCCGTAACCAACATCTCTTGCACTTCGCGTGTAATGGTGTCCACTTGCTCAAGAGATTCTTGCCAGCGCACAATCCACCAAGCGGCGCACACAAGCACAACCGTGACCATGGACACCGCGATACTTTGACGAGCAAATTTTCTGCGCGCGGCGGCTTGATGCGCGTCCTTGACGGCCGCAATTCTTAGGAGTAATTGCGGCGGAAATGTGGCGTCCACATTTCGCGCGGCGATCACGCATATCTGAAGGGCTTCGAAGGATTTTGCTTGATCTAGCGCCAACTCCAGCCGACCGATCGCGTCGCGCTGTGTGCTTTCACGCTGCTCCTGCGCGCGTTGGTCGTCAAGCAATTGTAAACTTGACGCGGCCGCTTGGCGCAAATCTTCGGCAGGCGAAAAATCAACAATCGCGGCACGCCAACGCACACTGGCTTCGCGCAACGCGGCAAAATTCATTGCGATCGCCGCCAAGTGCATGTCGTGACATGCTGCGCGCGCCGCACTTTCAGCCACCCTGGCCTTGGCCGCCAACGCAAATTCTTGCAAGAGCGCAAGTTGTTCTTGATGCACGCCAATGGCTCCACCACACGCGTCAACAATGTGCCAAACCATGATCGCCAACGCATCATTTTTTTCGCTCATCACCACTTCGACAAGTTGCACCAACTCCGCGATGGTCTCACGTTGTAAGCGCGTTAAGGAACGTAACCACTCTGGATTTCTGGGATCAAGGTCAACCAACTCACGCAACACTTGCAACCGCGCCACAATCGACCCGCGTTGCAGTGACAAGAATCTATATCTGGCCTGGACATGTCCATAGGAATGGAATCGTGACCACGCGTCCGCGTACGATTCAAGCAAACCTTGATCGATGGTGGGTGGAGCCGCCTCGTTGCACGATCGACATAATTCACTCCACTGCGCGAACACGCCTTCAAGCGTCAACCGCTGCGACGATTTAGCCAAATCCAAAGCCTCTCCAAAACTCACCGCTTCCGCGAACAAACCACCAAGAATCCAGCGATGGCAACGGCTTAAATATTTGTTCGCATCTTTCACTTGCAGCGCGTATTCATGCGCAGCTTCATGCACAGCACTGCGATTTGGCTGCGCGCTCAACACCAACTTTCGAATTGCCTCAACCACTTCGCGTGAACTCATGCTCATAGGGTGGCTCCGCTTCTCACGGCAAGCCACAGCAATACGGCGATGACTACGGCCGTGGCGGCGAACCATTTCCATACGCCACTGTTGGCTGATGTATCCACCATGCGCCTGACTTCAATCACCGCGTGCGGCGTAGGTAATGCGTTTTGTTTACCCGCGCCAACAACGTCGCTTGCACGATCAACAACGCCCACCTCGCGCTCACGCGGCGCGGATAATTTTGTTGGCGCCGTCCAAACATCGCCGCCAACATGTGCATTCAAGTCACGCGCCTGCGGTTTGTGGCCAGCCGCCGCATGCATGGCTTCACCAATGCCAACACGCGCGCGTTGCGCCAACGCGCCTGCAGGCGCGCGTGACAACATTCCGCTTCCAACTTGAATAATCCACTCGCTCTTTTCATTGTGCGCCGCCAACTCCGGCTCGCGCTCATCCACAAAACAAATCTTCACGCTGGCGTCGCTTCCAGGTGCAATTGGGCGCGTGGCGAAGGTGATTTGCCAGCGCTGCTCTTGTGGCACAAGCGCCATCATTTCGGCGCAAAGACGCAGTTTTTTACTGCGCGCTGGAACCACAAGCCACACGCCAATTCCACTTTTCATAACCACTTCCAACACACTCGCCGCCCAACCCGCGTCACCAAAGACACGTTCCCAAGTGTGAAGCGGCGCATCCTCACGCGCCAACCGCGCCGGCAATTCGCCGCCACTCAACTCGCGCGCCGCGCCAACCCATTCGCGCATCCACAGTGACTCATCCTCCAACAACGCGGCGGGGTCCGACACATGCATCGCATGCTCGTCCATCACTCGATGATGCGAAATGCGATTGGCTCGACCCGTGTAATCCATTCCACTTGGAGCGATGTGGCTTAATACAGAAACGCGTTGCCCCGCATATTCAACGGTTCGAAAGGCGCACAATATTTTTTCTTCAATACTGGCGTCGCTCCATGCGGGTGGCAAACCAGATAGCCGACACAACACATCCGACATGGCCATGGGCATTCCGCCAGTGCGGCCCGCAACCGTGTAACCACTTCCTCCATCAAGTCCGCGCACAAGAGATGTGTGTATGAACTGCGCGTTCATGTCCACAGCGACGCGTTGGCAATGGCGTCGACCTCCAAGGGCAGAACTGTCAACAACGCAACGCTGGCCCATTGCGGATGAATGTCCGATGCGCGCACGCCCGCGCCAACAACACTTGACGTACGTGGACCCAGCGCCGAGCACGGAACAATCAACACTCGCGAAGTGGCCGCGCGCACGGCGCTCATAAATTCAGGGCACGCGCGCTGCAAAAGTGGCCGCAGCGCGCCATCCATTTTTTTCAGCGCCGCAAAATCAAGTCCGCCTTGTGGCAAATACGGTTCGACATTCAAATCAATGTGAGCGCCAACGCTCCACGCGTCGGCTTTGGAAAGCACAAGCACCAGCGGCACATCCAAAGTGTCCGCGGCGTGGCGACTGCGATGATGTCGAACGCGCGCGAATGTTTCCGTAAGCACTAAATCTTGTCGAATGTTCGCGCCGCCATTGTCGGCCATGCCCACCGCGGCGCAAAAGCGCGCGTCTTGCGTTGGATCAAACACAAATACAATGGCGCGGCTTTGGCTCAGGTGGCGCGTGACTGGTTGCGCCGATTCATCCGCGCCCGGCAAGAAATGTTCGCCCGCAT
Organism: uncultured bacterium; assembly: GCA_903914045.1. GTDB lineage: Bacteria > Planctomycetota > Phycisphaerae > Phycisphaerales > SM1A02 > SYAC01. The sequence continues at coordinate 7,923 of CAIWNO010000003.1, forward strand.
TGTCGTACAACACAACCAGCGACGCGCCGCGCTTGGCTGGTTCCACAATGTCCAATGTGTTTGTTGGCAATTCAATTGTTTGCAAGGCGCTCAAGCGTTGACTGCTTCCATCCGCGCCTTCTGATGGCTCGCCACCCGAGCCCACATGCAGCGTGAATATCAACGGCAACGGCAGCGTTTCATCCTTGCCCTTCACGCGCACTGTGCGATACAACAACGCGTCGCCAGCGATTTCCGTCTTGGCCAATCGCACAAGTTCTGTGGAATCCGGCGCGCCAAATAAAATATTCTCGTCGCGGTGCAAGCGCGCGTTCAACTTTGGCTCGGTGTCCACCATGAACGCGCCTGCGCGCGCGCGTTCACGGCGCAACCCCCACGTCATGGCGGCAAGCAAATGGCTCTTACCGCAACCCGGCGCTCCCACCACGCTGATAAAAGTGCTGGGCAATTCAATCATGGCCCGCGGAAATTCAATTCGACAGCGCGGACACGCCACACGCGTGCAACGCGCCCCTTCTGGATCAAGCGCCGCGCCGCCCACATCAAAGCGCGTGGGAAGAAATCGCAACTGCTGCGTGGGCCCAGCCACTGGATCGCCCACAAGCCGCGCATCCTCGGCCACAAACAACACCTCGCTTGGCGCAAAACCAACTCGACAACTTGGGCAATGCACGCGCTCCATAAGTTCGCGCGGCTCCCGAAAGAGTGGATGTGTTGTGAGCGCTGAATGCACCGGCATGACCCAATCCTACACACCAACACGTATTGCTTGACTTGATATCTTTTCAACTTCATCTCCAATTCAACTTGTCCAAAACCACAGGCGTAGCGCGCATGAATCCGAAAAAGCCCTGGACCATTTTCTTTCTACTGTGGCTTGCCTTGTGCGTGTGCACGCATGCGCATGCCCACGAAGTCAGCATCACGCTGCAATCTGGAGAGGTGATTCGCGGCACCTTGATCAGCGAGACCAATGGAGTGGTTGAAATCAAGCACGCCATTCTGGGCGATCTGAAAATTGACCGCGCATTGATCACCAACATTGCGCCCATTGCCAATGCGCAAGTCACACCCCAAGCGTCCGCCAGCGCGCCCGCCGTCATTCAAAACAAGCATATTTTTAGCGGTTTGACCAACCCCTCCATCGACACCGATCTCACATATGTGTCCACCGCTCCAAACGATGTCGACGCATTGGCAAGTCGATCCGTGGCGCATGCGGGCAGTTCGCATTATTTTTATAACAACTCAACGGGCGCGCTGGATAACGGAAGTTTGCTACGCACGCAACCCGCGCATGTTGAACCAACCGCGGTCCCAATTGCAAAGAACCCTTCCGATTGGAAAGGACAAGTTGAATTGAACGCCACATTTGTCTCCGCCGACAATACGCAATTGGATTTACGAACCGCGGCGCAAGCCGTGCACGAAACAGAGAACGACCGATTTAAGGCCTACGCCGAGTACTACTTGCGAACGCTCTCATCAAGTGGCTCAGGCATTGGTAATGTCACCGACAACAACTTGCTCACCAACATCACGTACGACCGCTTCCTCAATCCAACTCCATGGTTGTGGTTTGCAAAAGGTCAATACCAATATGACGCGAATCAAGGCTGGGAAAATAGGCTTCAAGGATGGGGTGGAATGGGATATCGTTTTTTTGACGACCCAAATTTTTTATTGCTCACAGGAAAAATTGGAGTGGGCGCCACACATGAATTCGGCGGCGTCGACACCACGCAACCAAGCGGCTACGCGGAACTTGCCGTAGGGTGGCAAATCAGCGAGCGTCAAAAATTACCGCTGTCTACTTATATCGCCCCCGACCTCTCCAATTTCGAAAATTATTTTGTGCAAACCCGATTTGAGTGGAGCATGAAA
>CAIWNO010000004.1 GCA_903914045.1 uncultured bacterium
CTGATGCGTTTTCTTTCGCAGTTGCCAATTGAGCGCCGTCCAATCGCGGTCACGCTTCCACTAGAAACGGTGATGGGCCTGGGTCTGTGATCAACATTGTGGCAGCGCAAGATGTTGGTGGTGAAAATTTGCACGCGCTTTCAGTGCTGGCCATTGGCGCGCTTGCGTTTGGCTTGGCGTCGCTGGCGTTGACGCGCAAGGCCGCAAAACTTTCTCGCATTCCAATCGTCGCCGCTTTGATTGGTGGCGGCTGGATGTTCTTCGGCGTGGGCTTGCTGCTTGGTCCTGTCGGATTTCATTTTCTTACCAGCGAATCAATCACTGAACTGGGGCCGTTGTTGCAACTTGGCTTGGCGTGGATTGGTTTGTTGGTTGGCTTGCAAGCCAAGCGCGCGGTCATGGCTGAAATTCCTTCGGTGTTGTGGAAATGGATCGCGGTTGATTGTGCGGCAAGCGTGATCATTGGTGTTGTCATCACTGGCGTCACGCTGATATGGATCGCGCCCGAAGCCACGTGGGGCGCTCTCTGTTTTCCGTGCATATTGATCGGATGCGCCACCATTGGATGGACCGCGGAGTTGCGTTCATTGCGCGGTCTTGACGCGCGCTCGCCGCGCTTAGGAACACTTACGCAAGCGGGCGCCGGCTTGGCGGTGATCATCGCCATCACCATTCACGGAATTGTGTCGCTTAATACATCAGTGCTTTCAGATGGAACCATCGCGCTCAATCCCGGATGGGGCTCGCTTGGTTTCATCATCACGCTGTTGGTTGCGGGCGTGTGCGCCATGGCCATGCGGCTTCTTCTGCAGCGCGAAAGTTGGAATGATGGCCGTATCATTGTGTCGCTCATTGGAACGCTGGCGTTAATCGCCGGAGTCGCCACTGTTCTAGATGGTTCGCCCATGTTCGGCGCGTGCGCGCTTGGCGTGATGATTGCCAACATGCGCAGTGGAGCCATGCGCAAACTTGAGCGCGTGATCACCGGCAGTGAAACAGCGGTCGCCAGCATCTTTTTTCTTCTTGCCGGCGCCATGGTCAATCCCATTGTCGCGTGGTGGCCATGGATTATTGCCGCGCTTGTGCTGGCGTTTCGAGTTGTGTTTAAAGTTCCAGTCACGCGCATTTTCAGCGGCAACACATGGATTGAACGCGGCGCGGACTCCATTCACTTTGCAACAATTCGCCAAGCTCCAATCGCAATTCCGCTGGCCATTGCGTCGCAACTTGAACGCGCGGACAATGTGCAAAGCGCAATGTTGCTAGTGTTGGCCACGGTTGGCGTGCTCAGCAATATCATTCCACTTTTGTGGAGGCGCCAAGCATGAAGCGCGCGCTCACACTTGTATTGACATTGCTCGCCACCATTTGCGCGGTTGCCGCGCTGCGATTGTCACATGTCGATTTTGAAAATATCCGCACGATCGATGTCTTTGGCAATTTCAGTTTGCAAATTCCACCAGGCCTGCACTACGCGGCGCTCTCAATGGGATTGTTGGTCTTGGGCGGATTTCTCGCGGGCGAATTGGCGGCGTCCATCGCGCTGCCACGCGTGACGGCCTATCTTTTGTTTGGAATAGTGGTGGGCCCATCGCTTGCGTCATGGTTGCCCAAGGGATTTCCAACTTTGGTTCCACAGGCCGAGTTGAACTACTTGGAATTTGTGCAAGCGCTTGCGGTCAGCTTGATTGGTCTGATTGCCGGCAGCGAATTAAAAATTCCATTTTTGCGAACTGCGGGTTCGCGCATTTGCAAAATGCTCGCCTTTGAATCCGCGGGCGTTGCGCTTTGTGTATGCGTGTTGCTTGTTGTGGTGGCTGGCGCCGTTCCATTATTAGCGCAGCGCACTCCCAACGAACGCTGGTTTCTTATCGCGGTGTTGACCGCGTTGATCAGCGCCAGCAGTCCCGCGGTTGTGGTGGCCATTCTGCGCGAGACGCAAGCAAGTGGTCCATTCGCGCAAACAAGTTTGGCCATGGTTGTTCTAAAGGATCTTGTGCTGGTCATTGTCATCAGCGCATTGCTTGCGGCATGGACATCGGGCCAATCACAAGGCACCGCATGGGAAGCGACGTTTGGAGTGTCGTGGCATCTTGCGGGTTCGCTTCTTGTGGGATTAATCTTCGCGTTGGTGCTGGGCGTCATCGCCAAGCGCACTCGCTTTCGACTTGACATGGTCATGGTCATTGCGGGTTTCGCCATTGCGTTGTCGGGAAAGTTGTTGAATGTCGCGCCGCTTATTGTGGGAATTACCGCTGGATTTGCGCTGACTAATTTATCGCCAAACACGTCGCGCCGTTTATTTTCCTCCATTGATAATATTTTGCCAACCACCTACGTGATTTTCTTCGCCACCACTGGCGCAAAAATTTCACTGGACTCACTGATGATCATTTGGCCGTTGGCAGTTGGCGCGTGCGCAGTTCGCTTTGTTGGATGTTGGAGCGGGCTGCGAATTGGGTGCCGCGTTGCAGGCGCTTCGGACTTGGAACGAAAGTGGCTTTGGACCTCCATGGTGTCGCAAGCGGGCGTCAGTATTGCGCTGGCATCTGAAATTCACCGTGTGTTCGCGCAACAAGAATGGGCCGTGCAGTTGCAGAGTTTCATGCTGGCCACCATTGTCATCAACGAGGTGATTGGTCCGCCACTCATGCGCCTAGGTGTGATCCGTAGCGGCGAAGCGCGCGCATAACTACGTGCAGATTAAGTATTTTATTTTTTGTCGCGACGTTTCGCCGCCGCCGTATCAATCTCGCCCAGCGTGTCGCCAACACGGTTCATGTCTAGCGCAATGTCGCGCATGGTGGGGGGATTGATCTTGTTCA
>CAIWNO010000005.1 GCA_903914045.1 uncultured bacterium
ACAAACATAATGTCAATTGTGTTGAGCCGAAGTTGCGCGGCAAGCGCGTGGCGCGACGCAAGATCATGTGTGATGGCGCGGTTGGTCAAGCCAAGATGTACACGCTCAACGCCAAGAATGGTGGCGGCCTGCGCGGCTTCGTGCGCGCGCGTGGCCACATCGCCAAAGGGCGTGGGCTCTCCGTTGCTGGCGTCAATAATGATGACGCGGTGACCTTGCGAAACAAGCAGGGCCATGGTTGCCCCCAGACCAAGTTCAGCATCATCTGGATGCGCTGCAATTACCGCGATATTCATGCTGGTTTTCTCCAAATTGGTGGTGATCCATATCCTATGGGAGTTCGAAAAATATCACGGAGTGGCCGGCGGAAGCAATCCATCAGGGAGACGGTCTTGCAGTGAAGGCGCAAGCTCCGCCACCCATTCATTGCGCGCCTTCAAGAATTCAACCGCGGCTTGTGGATTGGTATTGAGCAATGTTCGCCGTTCCTGCTCCAAGCGAAGCAACGCGGCGATCACTTTCACACTTTTGTCATTCTGCATGGCGCATAGATCGCGCGTCACCTCCGGAGTTTCGGAGGAAATTTTTTCCAATTGACTCAAACGCAATCCGCACGCCAAAGAAGCCGCCGCGTCATTGCGTAGTGGCGCAAGAAATGGTTTCATGGCTTTCAGGTTGTCGTTTGCCAACGCGCCGTCGCCATCGCTGACACACAAACGCAACGCGTCGCGCGAGGCGGCCCAATCCAAGCGGGCGGATGGCCACTCAGATGGAGCGGCGTCAAGCGCGTCAAGAGCGCGTTTCGCAGCGGCCCAACGAACAAAATCTTCAATGTTTTCAAGGGCTTTCGCGGGGGAATTGGCGGCCCAGGCATTCAGCCACCTTTGGTGAATCATGGCCACCTCGGCTTGCACGGCCGCGGACAAGTTGGGAGTCTTTTGCGCCGTCAGCAGAAGTTCTAGTTGACGATCCATGGACTGAATGCGCTCACGAAAGAGATCTGAAAAACTTTGATCATTCAGACCCGCGCACAAGGTTTGTATGACCGCAATGAGTTGCTTGGTTTGCTTGCTTTGATTGTTTGGCGTGCTGTTTAGCGCAAGGCTTAATCGCTCAAGCGTGTTGATGTCTTGCACCAATTGCTCCTGCGCCACGAAGATGGTCGCGAGCGCGGGATCGTTGGCGTCAAAACCACTCTTGGTGAGCGACTCCACGCGAGCGAGTCCAAGTTGCTCTTGGGAAGTAGCCTTGCGTTTGAGAGAGCGCGCAAAATTACGCAGCGGTGGGGCGATTTGATCCACATTGACTTGCCTTGCTTGCGCCATCCATGAAATAATTTGCGCCACTCGCTTCAGCGCTCGCGCCGCTTCTGCCGGATCTTTTTTGGCGTTCAACACTCGCAGTGCCTCGGGAATGCGATCCGATTTGGCGGCACTGGGCGCGCCGACTACGGCTCGGTATTGATTCAATGCTTCAATACATTGACCCATGGCGCCAATCTTTTCGCACTGCACAATTGATTCCGCTCGGGTGGCGGGATCATTCAGACCTTTGACCGCGTCGTTCACTTGATCGGTGATTTTTTTGCGCGCGTCCTTATTTTCAAACGCGGATTTATTCATGGCGCACAACGCGAACGCGGCTTGATGAGCGGCATTCACAACAGCCGCGGCGGACTCCATCAGATCGGGCGCGGTGCTGGCCGCCGTTGAAACAGCCAGAATTTTTTTCAGTAATTCATTTCCCTCTTCACAGGCGCATGGCTGGGGCGCAACGGCGGGCATCTCAGCTATTCCAGCCAAAAGTCTGGCGAAATCCGGCATGGGGTCGGCGTTCGCGTCGGCACGCGCGTTCCATTCCGCGGCGAACAACTCCGCCGCGGGCGTGTTCAAATGTGGATCCATATCTTTTCGAATGGCCACCATGATCAAGGCGATCGCCGCGGGCGATGATGCTGAAAGTGGCG
>CAIWNO010000006.1 GCA_903914045.1 uncultured bacterium
CTTCGCCACATGCAGATTATTGAACATGCCGAATCGCTTGCGCCTTTGCATGCGTGCGCGTTGGTTCCAACCATGGGCGCGCTGCATGCGGGGCACGCTTCGTTAATTCAGCGAGCGGCGCGCGATGGTCGCCCTGTGGTGGTGAGCCTTTTTGTGAACCCAACACAGTTTGCGGCGGGTGAAGATTTTTCAAAGTATCCGCGCACGCTTGAAGCGGATCGCGCATTGTGCCAAGCGGCTGGCGCGGCGGCGATTTTTATTCCAAGCGTGCAAGCCATGTATCCGCATGGCGTGGAGGCGGCCAATGCGGAGGCTGCCACATTGCAATTGCCGCTTGTGGCAACGCAACCCAAACTTGAGGACGCGCAGCGGCCAACGCATTTTGCGGGCGTGTGCCAAGTGGTTGCGAAACTATTTGATATGTGCCAACCCGCCGCCGCCTATTTTGGCGAGAAAGATTTTCAACAACTGCGCGTGATACAAGACATGGCGCGGCGCGAAGGCGCGCGTTGGAAAAATATTGTTGTGCACGCCTGCCCCACTATTCGCGAAAGCGACGGCCTGGCCATGAGCAGCCGCAACCGCTATTTACAGGCGAATCAGCGCGAAAATGCGCTGGGACTTTCGCGTGCGCTCACGGTCGCTCAAGAAAGCGCGCGCGCCGGAATGGATATTGCGGCGGCGGAAAATGAAATGCGCCGCGTGTTGGCGCGGCATGAACTTCTAGTTGAGTACGCGGTGATTCGCGCGCACGACACGCTTCTGCCCATTGAGAAATTTGAACCACAATTGAAGTCGGGCGCGCGTGCTTTGATTGCCGCGCGTCTTGAAGGCGTGCGATTGATTGACAACGTAATTTGCGGAGGCGCGTAAATTGCTGCGGCGCGCAAGTTGCGTCAGAGCGTAAGTTGCGGCGCGCAAGTTGCGGCGGAGCGTAAGTTACGGCGGAGCGCAGCAAACTTGCACGGAATGTATGACACAGAATGTATGACACAGAAAATTTTTATACGTGCGTGAAAGTTGACAGCGCAGGCATGCGCTCGCTTGCGATTATCGATCGCGGCGGATGACTTCCATTGCCAACTCTTGCAGTAGTGATTTCACTTGACTAGGCGGAAGCGGTGTAAGCGCGTCTTGCGCGGCGCGGATCATATTTTCCGCTACCACTTGCGCCGCAACAATGGAGCCCGCTTTGTTCATGCGGCGCACCAATTCAACCCCGTCGCGCGATTCGATCACATTGATAGCGTCAACACGCGATGAACCAACGCAATCACGCAGATACAAGATCAGTGGAAGCGTGGCTTTGCCCTTGAGCAAATCGCAACCCAATGTTTTGCCAACCACGTTTTGATCGCCTATGAAATCTAGAATGTCGTCTTGAATTTGAAACGCAACGCCAGTGTGCTGGCCATACATGGCAAGCGCTTTTTGAATTTCCTCGCTGGCTCCCGACAATTTGGCGCCAAGTTGGCAACAGGCGGACACCAACGCCGCGGTCTTGCGCTTCACAATTTCTAAATAGGTGCACTCGTCCAAGCACACATCCTCGCGGCGGCTGAGTTGCAGCAACTCACCCTCGCACAGCGTGTTTGTGGTATGGCCAAACGCGACATTCAACGATGGGTCGCCAATGAGCGAGCACAAATGAAACGCGTTTGAAATGAGCCAATCACCAAGCATGACGGCGGTCTCATTGCCGCGCAATGAATTAATCGTGGCGCCGCGGCGGCGCGTATCGGCCTCATCTAGAACATCGTCATGCACCAGCGTGGCCATGTGGATCATTTCAGAAACGGCGGCCGCCATTTTGTGATTGCGTGAAAGCGCGGCTTCGTCCTCGCGGCCAGTTGCCGCCAAACCTGAAAGCAAGAGCAACGTTGGACGCAACATTTTGCCGCGGTAGCGCTCCACATGTCGTGCCAACTCATTTACGGCAGGCAAATCACTGCGCAATTGGCGGCGAAAAATTTCTTCCACTTCTTGAAGGGCACCCGCCACTATTCCAGCGGCAGGTGCGCGGCGCCAAGCGGGCGCGAGTATTGCGAACGGATGCATTGGGAAGACTTTAGGCGAAGTTGCCGTTCATTTCCTGTTGTTGATTTACATAATTTTGCATTTTATTTTTCAGCGGCGATGTAGGCAATCCAGCCGGCGCATGCCTCGCCTTGCGTGGCCTTGCGGAAAATTCCATTGCCGCCGCCAGTGGCGTGGTCGGTGCCTTCCCAATACACGGTACTGCGTTGAAAGCCCGCGTCGGCGAGCAATTCCTGCAACTCCGCAATGGTCCACAATCGCCAATCGTAGGTAAAAGCCTTGCGAATCTGCGTGCCGTCTGGAAACTTGAAATGAATGTGGTTCAGCACCTCGCCCGAAATGGGGTTGTACTTGGCGGTGTCCCATATATAGGTGAAGCCGTCCAAATTGCGCTCCTCATTTTGCTCGGAGAAACTTTCGTAGCCGCCGTAGCAGTCCAGAAAAAACACGCCGTCTTTTTTCAGGCGCGTGCGCGCAAATTTAAAATAACGCAACAGTTCCGCGCGCTTTTTAAATATGTAATACGAGAAGTTGAACGCAGCCACCACATCAACCAAGTCGCCCTTGTGTGAAAGCACATTTCCTTGCACGGTGTGCAAGCGCTTGTGCGCACCAGGCGACAATTGTTGCTTGCGGCGTGCGGCACCCCATGCCAACACTGACGCATCAAGGTCCACTCCATAGGCGTGATTGCTTGCGCGACGAATCACCCACGCGCTTGAAAGAATGTGCGTGCCACAAAAGTCCTCGCGAAATGTGGTGGGCAAGCGATTGGTGATGGACTTGAACACCTTGTCAATGAACTCAACCTCCTCCTTGGGAGTTTGCACGGACA
>CAIWNO010000007.1 GCA_903914045.1 uncultured bacterium
CGGCGCAATGCCAGCGGGACCGTTTGGAACTGGTCCAGTGCCTGGGCCTTTGATTTCACCCAGACCATTCACGGCGGTGATTTGTTGCGGTTGCCCGTCAACGCCATGCATGGTGATCAGCCAAGAAACTTCAGTGGGCGAAGCTTCATGGTCATGCGCGGCTTTACCTGGCACGCCAGATTTATCTTTGTCGGCGTCTTTGTCTTTCTTTTTATCTTTGTCCTTATCCTTATCTTTATCCTTGTGATGCTTGGTGTCAGTCGCGGGCGCGTTTGGATCTTCTTGGCATGCGGCAACGGATGGAGCGAACATGGCAAGCAATACCGCGGCGCACGCAGTTTTTTTATGGTTGGCCAGTACGTTGGCGAGGAAATGAATCTTGAACATTTTGGCGAGACTGGTCATGACAACTCCTGGGAAATTGAAATCAGCAAGGTGGACGCAGAAAAGATACTCTATAAAGCTAGAGGCCACCAACTATGAAACGCATCCAAAATATTTTCATTCTTCTTTCAATTTTGTTCATCACCCAATTCGCCTTCGCTGAAAAAGATCTTGGCGAGTTGCTGACCAAGGCGGCCACAACCACAACGCAATCCAATGGCGGCGCGTTCAATGACATCAGCCAGTCGTTCGAGCGCTTTATTCACACATGGTTCATCATTAAATTGTTCTCAGGTTTGTTGCTCAGCGTGTTGCTGGCCACTTTGATCGCTCAACATCCGCGCCGCAGCACCAGGCTGAATCCGTTGTCGGACCATGAGGAGTGCAAGTCGTTGGTGGTGCTTGCGGTTGTTGGCGCCGTTGTCGCTGAACTTGTGCAAGTGAATTCATCCATGGCGTTGGTCATCTTCGGCATCGGCGGCTTGATTCGTTTTCGCACCGTGTTGGATAATCCCAAGATCACCGGCAAGGCGATTTTGTGCGTGCTGCTTGGCCTGGCGTGTGGACTTGGTCAATGGGCCACCGCCGTGTTTGTGACCATGTTCGCGTGGTTGCTGATTCTGTATTTGGAAATGCACCTTAGTGCGCGCGTGAAAATTCGCGTGGGCGAAAAGGGCAATGTGCAGGACACCTACAAGGCCGCCGTTGACGCGCTGAAGGTGTTGCATTGCCGCGTGAAGAGCTCGTCCATTCTTGCCGAGAAGCGCCAAGTGATTGCGCTGGTGTTTATTCCAAGCGGAGTTGATCCCAAGGAACTTGAGGCACAGTTGTTGGCCAAGTTGCCAAAATCATCTAGCGTTTCGGAAGTGGAAATTGAGGTCGAGTGAGGCGCACGTTCGCTTTGAACAGCGCGTCAGCTGGTGATTCTTTGAATGTTGGCGCGGTTTTTTCAAACGCCAGCGCGGGATGTTTGAATGCTGGCGCAAATTTTTTAAATGCTGGCTTAGGATTTTTAAATGCTGCCGCGGGATGTGTGAATGCGTAACGCTTCGCATGAGGCCAAACTTGGAGCCACTGCGCAGGGCGGACTTGGCGTGCATGTTCGCGGCGTTCGCCACAACTTCAACGGCGTGAATGTGATTGGCCACGCGGATGTGCAAGTAAAATCGGGCGGATTTCTAGCCATTGTGGGCGATTCTGGCGGCGGCAAAACAACGCTGTTGCGTTTAATTGGCGGGCTGATCGCACCGTCAAGCGGGGAAATTATTTTCACGGCTCCCAGTCAGCGCGCTGCAAATGAAAGCGCCTCTGAACGCATGCACGCCACCACTGCTCAACGGCCCGCGGTTGGCACGCGCGCTAGCGATATTAGTTTTTGCTTTCAAGAGGGGCGATTGCTTCCATGGCGTAATGTGCTGGAAAATGTTGCGCTGCCTTTGGAACTACGCGGTACGCCAGCGCAGGAACGCCGCGACGCCGCGCGCGACATGTTGGCCAAGATGCAATTGTCTGACAGCGAAAATAAAATGCCGGCGCAACTTTCGGGTGGCATGCGCATGCGCGTGGCCATGGCGCGCGCGTTGGTGACGCGTCCCAAACTTTTATTGTTGGACGAACCATTTGGCGCGCTGGATGAAGTCACGCGCCTTGCCCTTGATGAGGAGTTGCGCCAACTGTGGCTTGACACCGCAACTACGGCGATTCTTGTGACGCATTCCATTCAAGAAGCGGTGTCCCTTGCCCAAGAAGTTGTGGTGATGCGGGGCAAGCCCGGTCGCACCTTGCCCGCCATTGTGATTGATGTGCCCAAGGACGCGGCGCACCGAACAAGCATGCAGTTTGTTGCATTGTGCGAGCGCGTGTATCAACAAATGACTTTGCAAACACATGAAGTGGCGGGGGTGGCGCGATGAACTTTCTAAACACTTCGCGCCCAGCGGAAATGTATTTGGCAGCACACCAATCTTTCGCGGATCAGTGCTGTGACACAAAGAACACCGGAGCCACGCCATGAAAAATATTCTGCGCGTTGCGCTGCCGCCCATCTTCACGGCCATGGCGCTGCTGGTGGCATGGGAAATTGCAGTCGTGGTGTTCAAGCCCGCCGCATATTTGCTGCCATCACCGCTTGCCATTCTGCGCGCCGCCAACATTGATTCGCGCCAACTGCTCAACGCCACGCTTTCAACCGCAATCAGCGCGGGTCTTGGGTTTGTCATTGCGGCGGTGGTGGGCATGGTGTGCGCAAGCGTGTTGAGTCAAAGTCAATTTTTGCAGCGCGGTCTCTATCCGTTGGCATCGCTCTTTCAAATGGTTCCGCTTGTCGCAATCGCGCCTCTGTTGGTGATTTGGTTTGGCTATGGGCTTAGCGCAACGGTGGCAAGCGCCGCAATTGTGGCGGTGTTTCCAGTGTTGGCCAACACGCTTGATGGACTTCGCTCCACTGATCCTGGGCTGCGTGAATTGTTCCGTATTTACAACGCCAATCGTTTCACGCGTTGGTGGAAGTTGGAATTACCAAGCGCCACTCCAAACATTGTCACGGGTTTGCGCATTGCGGCGGGCTTGGCGGTGATTGGCACGGTGGTTGGAGAATTTGTTTCTGGTTACGCCGGCGAAAATGCGCCGCTTGGAATGGTGGTGCTTGCGTCCATGCGCAGCGCGCGCACGGATTTGGTTTTCGCCGCGGTGGCGTTGTCGGCGGCGGTTGGATTTATATTATTCGGTGCCGTCAGTTTTTTAGGATGGCTCTCGCTTCGCAAGTGGCACGCGTCTACGCTTTCGCGCTAGCCAATGTGTGCGCGTGCCCAGCACGCGCGGTATTTTTACTTTCTTCAAAAACCTTTTACATACATTGCACAACAACATGAGACACACTTCAAAAATAATTGCGGACATGGGCGCCACGCCTTGGCGAATTTTAAAATCTTGTATTCAATGCGCCACCGTGCTTGCGGCACTCTTGTGCGTGTTCGCGTGCGACGGCGGGGACACCACAACTGGCGCGCGCAAAATTCGACTGCAACTGAATTGGGTTCCAGAGCCTGAATTTGGGGGCATTTACGCCGCGGCGCAAGATGGCTTATTCAAGGCGCAAGGTCTTGATGTTGAAATTATCAAAGGGGCGGCGGGTACATCCGTGTCGCAACTGATCGCGCAAAGCGCATGCGAAGCCGGCGTTGTCAGCGCCGATCAAGTGCTGACGTTGCGCGAGCAAGGCGGAAATATTGTCGCCACGTTCTCCATCTTCGAGCGCTCGCCCATGGGATTCATGACGCACGCATCGTCAAGCGCCAACTCATTGGAGCAGGTTTGGAAAGGTTCAGGCAAGTTGGCCATTGAGCCAGGCATGCCATTCTTGAAGTGGATGGAAAAAACATACGGGCCATCCACATGCACGCTTATTCCATACGGCGGCTCGTTGGTTGTCTTTCAAAGCGACCAAGCC
>CAIWNO010000008.1 GCA_903914045.1 uncultured bacterium
CCCAATGGCAAGGGCCAATTTTTGTTTGAGCGAGGCGGAAGTTCGTGGGCACGCCGCGGGTATCGCGGTTCGGATCAGCGCGATGTCTGGTTATTCGATTCACAAAAACCGCTTGAACAAGCATTCACGCGGCTCACCAATTTTGCTGGCAATGATGGGCAGGCCAAATGGTGCGGACCCAATCAATATCTCATGCTTTCGGAGCGTGATGGCGTCACAAATCTCTATCGCCGCAATCTCAACGACGCTGCAGATGTGGCGGGCGAAAAATTGACCAGTGTCAAAGAAGATGTGGCCAGCTTTGATGTTTCTGCAAACGGCTCGGTTGTATTTTCAAGTTGGAACAAGTTGTACAAATTGACATTGCCCGCGCGCACCGACGCGGCGCAAGCGCCCAATTCAGCGCCGCGGCCTGAGGCTATTGATCTGACCGCGACCATTGACACGGTGGAAGCAGTTGAAGTACGCCGCGTGGGCAAAGATATTTCGGAAGCCGCGTTAAGTCCCGATGGAAAAACCATGGCCTTCGTGGCGTATGGCGATATTTTTGTTCGAAGCATGGATGAGAAGTCGCCAGTGGCGCGCGTCACTTCGCCGCCATCGCGTGAGCGCGATATCGCTTGGAGCGCTGACGGAAGCCGCTTGTATTTTGTCAGCGACATTGATGGCAAAGAAAATATTGATGAAGCCATTGTGTCGCGCACGCGCGCCGAAGTGCGTAAAGAGGCTAAGGCTGCGACCGCGCCGTCAACAACCGAAACCGCTGAGGAGCCCGCGAAAAAAAGTGAAATCAGTGGTGAGATTGTGGCCGAGAAAAATACCGCCGACATCAAATCGCCGGCGGATCATCGACTTGATCCCGATCGATGGACCGAAGCCGTGGCTTTTGAAATTCGTCCCGTGGTGCATTCCCAATTACCGGATCGAGAGCCAACTCCAAGTCCGGATGGAAAATTACTGGCGTATAGACAAGGCAATGACTTGATGATGTTGAATTTGGCGACCAATGAAAGTGTGACTTTGCGCGAAGGTTGGGATCCAGAAGTTGAATTTCAATGGAGTCCGGATTCAAAGTGGATTGCATTCGCGCAGGATGACCGTGATTTTAATCGCGACATTTGGCTTGTGCCCATTGATGGCTCCAAGGCGCCGGTGAATATCACGCGCCATCCCGACAATGATCGCGCGCCACGCTTCAGCGCGGATGGAAAGTTGCTGGCCTTCCTTTCGGACCGCGTGAACAATGAGGGGGATGTGTTTGTGGTGGCCTTGGATAAATCCGTCGACGGATTTTCCGCCGCGGAGCAAGAGGCGTATTTCAAGGACGCGGGCGAAGCGGCGAAGAAACGCAAGCCCCCCGCCGCGCCTGGCGCCAAGAAAAAAACCAAGAAGGGCGCGAACGCAAAAGAAAATTCATCCGCGGATGACGCATCCAAAGATGGCGAAGCCAAAGCCGCCGATGATAAAGATGGCGAGGCGAAAAAAAATACCGAGAAGCCAGTCGTCGCATCCAATGACACAAACACGCAAGCGACTCCAACGGCGAAGGACAAGGAAACTGCCGACGAAACGAAGGAAACCAACGCGTACGATTTAGACGACGCCTATTTGCGCGTTCGCAGATTGACGCGCATTGCCGGCGAAGAATCGAGCTTGGTCATCACGCCCAGCGGTGAACGCGTTCTGTTTACTGGCAATGACGGTGGTCCTGGCGTGTTCAGCGTGAAGTGGGACGGAAGCGATCAGAAAAAATTGGCGCCTGCTGGCAAAGTCATCCACATTAATTTGGCAGGCGACAAAATTGTGTTGGTGAACGCTGGAAAAATTAGCACCACGGGCGTGGGTGGTGGCGAAAGCAAGCCCGTTGACTTTGAAGCCGACACCTTGATAGATCCACGCGCGTGGAATGATCACCGCTATAAAGAGGCCACGCGTATTGTTGGCGAAATTTTTTACGACCCAACCATGAAAGGTTTGGATTGGGACGCATTGACCGCGCGCTATGAAAACCTGGCGCACGCGGCGCGCACCGATGGTGAATTTGAATGGGTCATGGCGCGATTGCTTGGCGAACTCAACGCCAGCCATCTTGGTATTTCGCTTGCGTCGGAAAGCACAAACACCAGTCGCCAACCCATTGGTCGATTGGGAATTCGCACGCGCATTGTCGCTGACGGATTTGAAGTCACGGAGGTATTCGCTAAAAGTCCAGCCATGCTGAGTCAAACTCCGCTTCTTGTTGGAGATGTGGTTGTGGGCATAGGTGGCGAGCCTTTCAGCGCGAACGAAGTTCCCGAGCAACGTTTGCGCGGCAAAGTGGGCCTTGAAACATTGGTGTCCGTGCGCCGCAACAAGGCGGACGGCACACCTGTGAATGTGGATTGCTTAATCACGCCCTGCACCAGCGCGCAAGAATCGGATTTGGCATATCAAAATGAGGTGCTTACAAACGCGGCGCTTGTGCAAAATTGGAGCAACGGTCGTATTGGCTATTTGCACATTCAAAGCATGAGTCAAGCCAGTCTGGATGAATTTGAACGCGATCTGTGCGCCGCCGCGCAAGGCAAAGATGGCCTGCTTGTTGATGTTCGCAACAACGGCGGCGGCAGCACCGCGGACCGCGTGTTGGCAAGTTTGATGTCGCCAGTGCATGCGTACACCATTCCGCGCGGCGCCGATCGTTCATATACAAACGGATATCCCCAAGATCGATTGTTCATTCAACGTTGGACTTTGCCCGCCAACATGTTGTGCAATGAAAAAAGTTTTTCCAACGCGGAAATTGTCAGCCACGCGTTTAAAAATCTCAAGCGTGGCTCGCTTGTCGGCGAGCAAACTTACGGCGGCGTGATTTCCACTGGCAGCACATCGCTTACGGATGGAACAACCATTCGCACGCCGTTTCGTGGCTGGTACACGCTAGATGGTGCGGACATGGAAAACAACGGGGCCATGCCCAACGTTCGAGTTCCTGCCAATCCCATTGATGAATCAAATCATTTTGACGCGCAATTACGCGCGGCCGTGGATGACTTACTGAAACGCCTTCCATCAACGCAACCATCGGTGAATGCGGCAGGCTCGGATGTGAAACCATCCTAAGAAAAAGGGGCGCAACGCAAAACCGCGGCGCGTGCAGGCGCGCGCTTAGGCGGGAAACGCTTCGCGGTAATCAGCCATGGACGCTTCCACAACGGTGCGTGCGCGCTCCACGCCATAAATTATTTTTACTTGCACAGTGGACTGTTCGCCTGGACGCATTTTGTACGTGAGAAAATAATGCTGCATGCGCTCAACAAGTCTCGCCGGCAAATCGCTTATGTCGCGCGCCTCGGACCAAATGGCGTCGTCCTTCAGCACGGCCACAATCTTGTCATCGGCTTGGCCGTTGTCCTCCATTAAAAGACCGCCAAGAACGCGCGTTTCAAGAATCACCTCCACGCGATCAATTGGCCGTTCGGACAACACGCAAATATCCAGCGGATCATTGTCGCCGCTTTGAATGCCACCAACTTTGGCGACACGCGGACCGCAAAGCGTTTTTGGAATAAATCCGTACAGCGTTGGCGGCGTGCTGCTTGTGCGCTGCGGACGATCCACACGCAAGAAACCGCTGCGTTTGTCCACTTCGTATTTCACCAGATCAAACGGGGTGATCTCTATATACGCGTTCATTAAATCAGGCGGCGAGGTGCCCGCGTCCAGACCATGCCAAGGATGCGGTCGATAGTGGTAATACGGCGGCTGAATCATGGAGTGCCCTCGTCAATGCGTTGGCGCAACTCGATTACTTTGGCGCGCAGACTGTCCTGCACGCTGGCAAGCAAACCAACCAGCGGAAATTTTCCGCCAAGCGGACTTGCGCCAAGACGCCGAAGCACCGCATGCGGAATATGTTCTTGCGCGGGCAGCGCTTGGAAATCACTTAACTTGCGTCCTGGCCGCCAAAATTCATTCAAGCAATTTTCCAGTGGAGGCAACTTTGCTTTTTGCGATGGCAGTTGCACGCTCTGATGACTTTGGCTCACTCCAGCGGAGTGAACATTGCGCGCCTCTTGCAAGCGCTCAAGCAACTGTGTTCCAAGCAAACCACGCAATGCAAAAATGACAAGCGGATCTACTTCTATGCGCTCCGCAAGCAAATACGTTACGGCCACAATATGCTTGCAGGGATTTTTTTCGCCGCAGTCGCATGCCAACGTCACATCTTTCCACGTGTGCGGCAGCAATTGCACTTGGCAATCCTGAAAAACTTCCTCTATGTCCACGGGCATTTCACCCACAAGCAATTTGGCTGTGAACATGGCTTCTTTGGCCATAAGTTGCACCACCTCGGACCACTTTTCCGGCGTCAAATGTTGCAATGAAATGCTGACGCTGTAAGGTTTGAATGCGCGCCCTTGCACTTGCGCCTCCACCAAGCCTGCGTCCACCGAAAAACTGGCCACTTGGCCGCTGAGCGCGTACTCCATGCCCAACACTTGCGCCCCCAAGGATGCCTTCTCTTGAATGGCTTGCACAAATGCCCGCGCCGTCCACGGCAATTCTTCCAAACCGTTTTTGCGGCGGAACTTAATTCCATGTCGAACACGCCGCGGCGCGTCCGGTTTTTTAGGTTGACCCGCTGGAGTGTTGAAACTCATGCATCCTCCAACGCAGTGGTGCGTAAAGAAAGTATCTCGCGCAATTGTCCGGTGCTCAGTTCAGTAAGCCACGCTTCGCCACTGGAAATAATTTGCGTGGCCAACTCCATCTTTTGCTGAATCATTTGATCAATGCGCTCTTCAAGCGTTCCATCGGAGATCATTTTATGCACATTCACCGTGCGCAATTGCCCAATGCGGAAGGCGCGATCCGTGGCCTGATTTTCAACCGCGGGATTCCACCAACGGTCGTAATGAAAAACATGGTTGGCGGCCGTTAAATTCAAACCAACTCCACCGGCCTTCAAACTCAGAACAAAAATTGGCGCCGTGCCTTGCGGATCTTGGAAGCGATCCACAAATTGATCGCGCTTGGCTTGAGGCGTTCCACCGTGCAGGAAAAGTGATTCAGTGTCCAATTCGCGGCGAATCATGGTCACAAGCAAATGGCCCATCTGTCGATACTGCGTGAAGATGAGCGCGCGATCACCCGCCGCCACAACCTCCTCCAACATTTCAATCAGACGCGTGCTCTTGCCGCTTCGACTTGAAAGCGCCCGGTCGCCGCGGCTTTCTGGAATGGCCAACGCGGTGTCAATTGAGTCGTCCGACTCGCCAATGTTCTTCAGCGCGTCCTCGGTGGCAATGTCCGGCAATTGCGTCTGGCGCAAGAAGTGCAGCGGATGATTGCAGATTTGTTTCAACTTCACCAACGCGCTCAACACCAAGCCGCGGCGGCGCAAACCTTCGGCGCGATCAACCTTGGAGAGCATCTCCTCCACCACTTGGTCGTACAAGGTGATTTGCTCATTGGTCAACGGAACATGTTGGCGCGACTCAATCAACGGCGGCAAATCGCTAATGACATTCAAGTCCGTCTTCAGGCGGCGCAACACAAATGGCCGTACTAAATTGCGCAACTTCTCCGCGCGATTTCGATCGCGATGACGCTCGATTGGAACGGCAAAGCGGCGCTTAAAATCCGCAAGCGTTCCAAGGTAGCCAGGCGTGCAGAATTCCATGATCGACCACAACTCAGTCAAGCGATTTTCAACCGGCGTACCCGTGAGCGCAATGCGATGATCCGATTGAATGGCGCGAATGGCGGCGGTTTGCTTGGTGGGCGGATTCTTAATGTGTTGCGCCTCGTCAAGGGCAACGCGCCGCCACGCAATCTTTTCCAAATCCGCCTGGTCACGCGCAACAAGCGCATAGGTGGTAATGACCACATCGGATTTCTCCGCAACTTCTTTCAGTTTTTCGCCTTGCGGGCGATCAAGTCCGTGATGAATATGTACGGTCAATTCCGGCGCAAAGCGAGTAAGTTCGCGATTCCAATTTCCAAGCACGCTCATTGGCGCCACCAGCAATGTCGGACCAACGCGCTCGCCTTCAGGCGCATCTTGTCGCTCAATCTGAAGCAGCGCGATCAATTGAATTGTTTTTCCAAGACCCATGTCATCCGCAAGACACGCGCCAAGTCCGTAACGACCAAGAAACGCAAGCCATCGAAGACCTGACAATTGATATGGTCGCAGCGAACCTTGGAATAATTTTGGTTGCTCGAGTTGCGGCATGCGATCCACCGCGTCGATTGGTCCAAACACTTCGGCCACCCAACCTTTGGCGTCCATTCCCACAACTGGAATTCCATTGGTGTCATCGGCCGCGCCATGCGCCAAACGCAACGCCTCCAGCAAAGACATTTGTCCGCCTGGATGTTGCTTCAAGAATTTCAAACCTGCTTCAAGATCTTCCTTGCGCATTTCAACCCAACGATTGTTGATGCGCACCAACGGCGAACCTTTGCGCGCCAACGCTTCAAAGGCCTCCATGGTGAGCGGTTGATCACCCAGCGCAATTTGCCAGGAATAATTCACCACGCTGTGCAAGCCAAATCCACCTTTTCGCCCTGCAACAAGCGAGTTTGTCAGCATTTCAGGACTTGGTCCATCGCCCTCAATAAATAACTTCGCGCCAATGCGCGTGCTTGAAGCGCCCCACCACTCTGGTGCCGTGCATTGCACGCCGCTCTCTTCAAGCAACGGTTTAATGTCGCGCAAGAACGTATAGGCTTCCGCGGTTGTGAGATCGATTCCGGTTGGAGACGTTTCTTCAAGCGCGTCTTCAAACTTTGGCCACACACGAGATACGCGCGCGAGTTCACTTAAGAGCAACTCCGCTGTTTTTTCCGCCGCTTGATTGGCGCCGCCACGACCAGAGGCCTGTGCCCAAATTGTTTCAGCTTCAATAATCGCCGGTGGATCTTCCGTGGTGATCAATTGAAACGAAAGCCGCCACGGGTGCTTGTCCTCTTCGCCCTCTTGCTTGGTGAAGAGCGCGCTTGAAGGTTCATCCAGTTGCAACAAAAGATGCATGGGACGGCCTTCGCCAATGTCCTCCAGAATGGCCAACCACTGGCGCACGCCGCGCACCAAACTGACATCACCCACCGCGAGATTTTTCACCTCAATGTTGTTGCCAAGAAGTCCGCCAAGCCACGCCACATGCGGATCAGTTGTGGGGTCGCGATCTTCAATTGCTTCAACATAATTTTCCGCCAACATCACTTGGCGCAAGAATGAATCCACGCACGCGTTGAGAAAAGACTCCAACACAAGCCAGCCGTCGCCGGCATGCGCGTCGGTCACAGCCCTGCAAATAGGCGGCATTCCCGCTAAAAGCGTGGCCGCGCGCTCGGCGATGGCCGCATCGTGCAACCATGGCCGCCAATGCGCCTTCACCATGCCGCTGCGATCTTGCTGCACGGTTGGAACAACGCGTTGGTCCTCCATGAGCTCCAGACCAAAGCGCGCGGCGGCGCACCAAAATTGAAATTCATGACCAGTGTGTTCGTGATCAAGTCCGCCGGCATTTTCAAACGCGAGAAGTTTTTCTTGAACTTCATTCACCGCAACAATGATTGTTGGAACTTGCACGGTATCCAAATGCAAATCTGCTCCGTTGTCGACATCCGTGTCCATGGCCACGGCTAGACGATCGCTTGGCGCCGGATTCTTGTGATCAAATGGAAGCACGAGTTGCATTGAACTACTCGGCGCATTTTCGGCGACACCAAATCCCACTCGTGCGGCAAGTTCACGCAACTCCGCTTCACCACAAACAAATGGATGATTTAAAATGGTTTCTGATTGAACGTCGCTTGCCGACTCAACATTTTTCTTGTCGCCGCCGGCTTGCTCCAACTTCAGAAACATCGCGCTTGACTCCGCCCACAGGTGGAGTTGATCGCCATGCCAATTTGCGTGAAGTACAAACATCAGGGATACGGATTCTTTTTTAAATGTGAGCACAGAGCAAGCCGAACAAGAATGATTGCGCTGGGACTCGAACCCAGAACATGCTGGTTAAAAGCCGGCTGCTCTACCAATTGAGCTACGCAATCTAGAACGAACAATGGTACAGACAACTGCCTTTACGTTTTTTGCGTTTTTTTGGAAATATTCTAGGACTTTGCTAAAGTCCGAGAATAGACTGCTCCGATTATTAGACATATAATTTGATATTCGGACAAAGAAAGTTGCAAAATATTCTGTATGTGGATTTGTAGATCTTGTGTTTGTATCGGACTGTGTTGTAAGACCAATTTATTAAGGAGTGACTGACATGCACGTACATATTCCAATCGTTGATAATTTCGTTAAGTACCTTTCCGATGAACGGCACTTCAGCCCCTACACCGGCCGCTGTTACGCCATGGATCTGAGTCAGTACACGGATTTCTTGGCGGCCAACGCCAAAATCACCGTTGATATGGGCTCTGAAAAAGTCGCACTTGAATCCCGCAAAGCCGATGTAAAAGGCCGCACTATCACCGCACGCATATTGGCATGCGATGTGGAAACATTGCGCGCATTCTTGGCGGACCTGAGCGAAAAGAAATATTCGCTGGCCACCATGGCGCGCAAAATTGCCACGCTGCGTTCCTTCCATAAGTGGATGGAGAAAACTGGTTTGACCACCAGCAACCCCATGACCATGATTCGTTCACCAAAGCAACCCAAGCGTTTGCCCAAGGCGATCACTGTTGATCAAATTGAGCGATTGCTTGCGGCGCCAGACGCCGAGGAACTTCTTGGCTCGCGCGACCGCGCCATTCTTGAATCCTTATATGCGACAGGCATGCGCGTCAGCGAAGTGGTTGGCCTGAATCGCGGCGACGTGGTGTTTGATGCCGGTTCGGAAAGCGTGAGTTTGCGCGGCAAAGGCAAGCGCGAGCGCATTGTGCCGCTGAATCCAAAAGCGGTTGAATCTGTGCAGCATTACCTTTCAAAGTTAGATTCGGAGCGAACGGTTGGCCGCACTCCAACCTCTCCCCTGTTTGTCAATAAAAATGGAACGCGTCTCAGCACGCGCTCCGTGCGTCGCAAGGTTGCAAAATATCTGGTTCAAGCCGGTCTTGATCCAGACATCAGTCCGCACACCATTCGACATTCATTCGCCACGCATCTTTTAATGAGCGACGGAGTGAATTTGCGCGAGGTGCAGGAGTTGCTTGGGCATCAAAGTTTAAGCAGCACACAGATTTACACGCATCTCACAAATTCACGCACGCGCGAGGTCTATGACAAGGCTCACCCTCGTGCCGAGGCGGGTTGAATTCAAACGCGTTGATCAATGACCAGTCAAGGTCAGGTGCGCACGTTGTTGCGCATCTTGGCCAATGGCGGTGATGTGTCCAAGTTTGCGACCTGCCCGCGGCGACTTTCCGTAAATGTGAACGCTGACATTGTCAATTTCATCGCGCGCATGATCGCCTGGCACGTTCTGAATACGATGCTCGTTGAAACTTTTTTGCGCCGCAAGCCCCGGCGGAATTTCGCCCACAAGATTGATCATGACCGAAGGAGCGCGCAAGGCCGTTGAGCCAAGTTCCTGCCGCGTGATAGCCCTGATGTGATTTGTAAATTGACTTGTGTGGGCGCCTTCAATGGACCAATGTCCGCTGTTGTGAACGCGGGGCGCCATTTCGTTGGCGATCAATTGCTGTCCCGCGGGCGTGTTCAGCACAAAGAACTCAACACACAAAACCCCTTCATACTGCATGGTTTCCATCATTTTTTCCATGGCCGCCTGGGCATGCCGCAGAACTTGTGCATCAACTCCAATGGCTGGAACAGTGGTCTGATGCAGGATTCCATTGATGTGTTGATTGCGACATGGCGGATAGAAAAGCGTTGTGGCTGCCGAGACAGTGCTTGTTGTTAGCGATGCATTTTGTTTGGCGCGCACGGCGATCAAACTTATTTCAAAATCAAATGGAACAAACGCCTCAAGAATGCATGGAACATTTCCAAGTTGCGTGTGCGCCAGAGCGGCGGCGGATGCGTCATGAATAACGCGCTGGCCCTTGCCGTCATAGCCTTGCCCGCGGGTTTTCAACATGGCGGGCACGCCCACATGTTGCAACGCGGGCGCAAGATCGTCATGGCAAGAAACTGGCGCGAACATTTGCACGTTGAACCCCGCGGCTTGAAAAAACTTTTTCTCTTGAATGCGGTCCTTGGCAACTTGGGCGCAGTGTGGCGCTGGACGCATCGGCGCGAAGTGTGAAAGCGACTCAAGCGTGGCAAGCGGAACATTTTCCCATTCAAAGGTGAAGACATCCACGCCTTGGGCAAACTCCGCCAACGCATGTTGATCATGAAAGTCGCTGCGAATCACCTGGCCAAGCGACTCAACGCAACACTCGCCAGGCGGCACAAGAAACTTGAATGAATGCCCTATTTTTTGGCCCGCTTGCGCCAACATTTGACCAAGCTGGCCTCCGCCAACAATTCCAATATTCACCGAGCATCGTCCTTCGCTTGATTTTCAATTGTGTTTTTGGACGGATCTGGTTTGCCCAGCACGCTATTGGCGCGGGCCGCGCGATCGGCCTGAAGCGCCGCGCGAATATGTGGATGATCGTGCGCAAGAATGGACGCGGCCAACAGACCCGCGTTCTCCGCGCCAGCGCGTCCAATGGCCAAAGTGCCAACAGGAATTCCAGCGGGCATTTGAATTATGGACAATAGTGAATCAATTCCATTCAACGCGCTCGTATTCACTGGCACGCCAAGCACTGGCAATATTGTTTTGCTGGCGCACATGCCTGGCAAGTGCGCGGCGCCACCAGCGCCAGCGATGATGACGCGCAACCCGCGTTCGGCCGCAGTGGATGCGTATTCAAAAAGCAAATCAGGCGTTCGATGCGCGCTGACCACGCGGCACTCATGCGCCACGCCAAGCTTGCTTAACATGGCGGACGCATGCTGCATGGTGTCCCAATCGCTTTGACTTCCCATGATCACGCCAACAAGTGGGTTTGATTGCGAAGCCATGTCCATGTGATCTATCCTACGAAATGAAAATCACTCGCTAAACCCCTGCTTTTTGAGGTATTCACGCATGGACAAGGCGAAGCGGCCACGCGCAATGACCGCGGCGGTGTCATGGGTCGCGCCTGGAAGAACCTCTATGAAGCCATCGCCTTTCAGGGGCGCAATGCCCGCGCGAAGATCGGCTTCTTGCAGCGCGGCAATTTTCTTTTGCAAGTTGGCGACCGCGCGTTCTAAATAAAATGAATCGCGCGCGCCAACCAGCAGATGAACTTTGGTCGCGAAGACTGGCGCAAGCTGCTTCCAGTTTTTGGTAACCAAGCGCAGAATGTCGTAGCGACTCCAATATTTTTCAATCACGTTGTGGTTTATTTTTCCTGTCAGTGGATCAAAGGCGCGCAACGGAAGATCTTGGCGAATTCCTGGCGGACTAAAACACGCCGCCCAAGAATCCCACTGCTCGCCAGAACCCCCATCGGGATCCAGCGCGCGCTCCATGCCAACTTCTTGTTGAACGCTCATTAGAATTTTTTCATCAACATCACCAATGGGCATTCGATACGAACCTTGCGCGTTGCCTTGTGCGTCAGTGAACACGCTTTCGTCAAGATAGAGATTGCTTTTCTGAAACGCGCTGAAGTCAACTGGATCCGGAGAACTGGCCCAGCACCCGCCAAACGAGTTTGAGTAATTCAGTTGCAGCCATAAAGCGCTCCAAGCGCCGCTGGAATGCCCAGTTAACAAGCGCGCCGCAGGATCACGGATCAGACGAAATCGCTCCTGAAGTTGCGGAATAAATTCCTGCACCAACGCGCTGGCGCGCGGACCATTCAGTTGAGAATCCGCAAACCCATGATGGCCGAGCGGAGATTCCGGATCAAGAATGACCCACACTGCTTGCGGCACTGCGCCGGTCATTGGAGCGCGCAACATGCGCATGTAACTTTCAATGTCCCTGAAGCGTCCGCCAAAACCTGGAATAACATAAATGGTCGGCCACACGCGTCTAGGAAACGCAAGGTCGTTGTATCCATGTGGCAACAACACCGCCGCGCGTTGCTTGGTTGGACGCCCCAACGCCATGGTCAACATTGGACTGATCTCATCAATCCAAACAACATTGTCTATCACTGGCAGTGCGATTTCTGGAACACTTTCAGTGAGCTCTATCACTTTCGTATCACGCGCGGCGCGATCAAAGTGAATGGTGACTGGCTTGGAAAATAAATTTCCGGGACTGTGGTGCGCCCGCTCGCTGTGATGATGATCAAACACCGCCTGCACCTCGAATTCACCATTGAGTTCATCAAGGGGTAATGGGTAAGCAACCGCGTTGAAATCAATCACAACCGATTGACCTGGCTTCAGTGATTGCACAGCAACGCTATAAATTGGCTGCGGATCCTGAAAGAACGGTCCATCAGCTGGATCGGCGCGATTTTGAGAGCGGGTGCTGTTGAGAAAAATTTTCATGCGCCCCGACGCGTTTGCCTTGTGCAAAAGTTGCTGAAATTCAACCGGCAAAACCACTTCCAATCGATCATGTTCCACGACAGGAAGCGCGGGCGCCTGTGAAATGGTCAGCGACATAAAAATAAGAATGCAAGTGATCATTCATCCTCATGCTATCGGTAGACTCTGAATGTGCGTTTACCAATGAAGTCAATCTTGATCTTGATGGTGTTTGGCGTGCTCGCCGCATGCAATGGCGGAAGCAGCACCGAACGCCTTACCAACCGCTTGCTGAATAATTCCATGGATGGAATTGCCGGCGCGGTTGATAAACCCATCAACCTGACCTTTGAGGATGAATTAGGAATACTTGATGTGGAAATTAAAAACTTGTCCGGCGATGTGATTGTGCGCGGCAAGCCCAAAGAAGCGACTGGCGAAACCACGGTGCGCATTGAGCCGCGAATTGAAATTCGATCGGGCTTGGACTCCAAAATGAAATTGGAGGAATTAAAATGGAAGGCGCACATTGACAAAAATAATTATGGCGGTCGCACACTGTTCATTGAAATTGAACACATCGATCCCAATGCCTGGTTTATTGGCTGCGACATTGAAGTGGACACGGCCAGATTGGGCGCCGTGAAAATTGACACCAAGCGGGGCAAAATTATCGTTGATAACAATCGGGGTGCGGTGACTTTAAACACAATTCGCGGGGAAATTCGCGTGCGCACGCCGTGGCCTATTACCAAGCCGTGCTGCTTGGTGACCGCGCAAGCCGACATTATTTGGACGACGCGTGGCGAGGGTTCTGGCGAATTTGATTGTGAAACTATTGAAGGAACGATTCATTCCTACTGCCGCTACGGTCGTTGGATTTCGGTGGACAAACGCAACGATATGAATTCGCTGCATGCCACATTGAATGGCGGGACAAATCCAATTGTCATGCGCACTGTTGATGGCGATATTCGAATTACGATTGTCGAGGACCCACATGCCACTGGTACCTTTCATTGGCCGTGACCCGCGCCCACTCATGCAAGGTGAAATCAAATGAAAGAAATACAAGATCATTTTTTTCGCAAGGCCAAAGAAGATGGCTACCGCGCGCGCAGTGCGTACAAGTTGCTTGCGATTGACGAGCGCTTTCGAATTTTAAAGCGTGGCATGCGCGTGCTTGACGCGGGGGCCGCGCCTGGATCATGGACGCAAGTGGCCTCTAAAATAGTTGGTGAACTTGGCGAAATTGTGGCCGTGGATTTGAAGGAAATCGACCCACGTGGACTTGCAAAAAATGTGCGCATAATGTGCGGGGATTTGCGTCAGATTTCATTGGCGGATTTTGGCGGCTATTTCGACGTCATTCTGTCCGACATGGCCCCTGATACCACCGGCGTGCCCATGGCGGACGCCGCCATCAGCGTGCGCCTGTGTCATTCGCTGCTTGATTTAGCCAAGGAAGTGCTAAAAGTACGCGGTGATTTGGTCATGAAAGTGTTTGAAGGTGGCGACTATTTGGAATTGCTGACGCGCGCCAAAAATATATTTGTTGAGGCCCAGGGATATAAGCCCACGTCCAGCCGCGCCGAGAGCGTGGAAATGTTCATCGTGTGCGGCGATTACAAGGGACGCAAGTTTGATCAAGCCACCACCACAACGCGCGTGAAACCGCCGCTTGGACCTGGTTGGAAAAGTGGCGGCGCGTAATTGAAAAGTGCCATCAGAACAAGGCTTCATTCTAAATAAATTATTGCAAATTTCACATCCGGCCTGGTTAAACCGTGCGTTTCAAGGAACGGCGCAACTATCATTGATTACAAATGCGTGATCACTCAAAGGAAATCCCTTCGCGCTTTGAGCCGGTGATTGCCATCACCATGGGCGACCCCATGGGCATTGGTCCAGAAGTTGTGGCCAAGGCGTTGTGTGATCCGTCCATTATGCGGTTGGGAAAATTTGTGGTGTATGGACAAAATCAGCCACTGGTGGACGCCGCGGAATGCGCGGGCATGCGGCCGTTTTGGTTTCGCATTGCCAAGGAAAATATGCCGAC
>CAIWNO010000009.1 GCA_903914045.1 uncultured bacterium
CCAAGTTGCGCGAAATGTGAGTTGATCCAATTTGAAATTGCGTACACCTGCGTCTTTAACAAATCGCCAATAGGGGCGACGGCGCCAACCATGTCACCGTACAACGTGGCGTAGCCGGTGGCCAACTCGCTTTTATTTCCAGTGGCAAGAACCAACGAGCCATCCGAGTTGCTCACCGACATGGAAGTGAGTCCGCGCAATCGGCTCTGAAGATTTTCGTCGGCCAGACCTTCGAACGCGCCAAGACCCGCGCGCAATTTTTGCGCCATCAATTCGTGGGCTTGATCAATGGGTAGCGTGAGCAAGCGGCCCAGTTGCAAGCGGCGCGCCAATTCTTTGGCGTCGGCAACGCTGCCTTCGCTGGAATATTTTGATGGCATCATGATGCCGGTGATATTGTGCGCGCCCAAGGCCAGCGCGGCCAGCGTTGCCACCAGCGCGGAGTCAATGCCGCCGGACAATCCAATGGTGGCCTTGGCGTGCTTGGTTTTAGCGAAATAGCCCGCAATTCCGCACACTATGGCGCTGGTGAGATCGCCCTCGGCGCAGGGCTGCGCAAGGATCAACGCGTTGGCAACAGATGTGATTTGCGCGCTGGAGTCCCCACTACTTGTACGCGCGCTTGCAACGCTGCGATCAATCGTGATCATGTCGGGTTGAAATAATGTGCCCATGTGCGTGATGGCGCCCGCGCGCGACACGCCAATGCTGCCACCGTCAAAAACTAAATCGTCGTTGGCGCCAACTTGTTGACAAGAGAATATTGGAACGGCACATTTTTTGGCCAGTTGGCACAAGCGTGCGTGTTGACGCGCGCGCTTTCCAAGTACAAACGGACTGGCGCTTGAAACCAACAATGCCGTGGCGCCGGCTTTGACGGTTTCCGCCACGGGATCAATGTCATAGTGGCGCGATGTGGCGACATCATCCGCGCCCCAAATGTCCTCGCAAATCAACAAGCCATATTTTTCGCCGGCGTGCTCAATCACCAATGTGTTCTCGCCGGGCGAAAAATATCTGTCCTCATCAAAGACGTCATAGGTTGGAAGAAGCCGCTTGTCGTAGTACCGCTCAATCACGCCACCGCGGCACACCGCCAAACAATTCGCCAAGCCGCGACCCGCGCGATCAACGCTTCGAACCGCGCCAATGATCAGCGTCATGTCTGGAAATTTTTTCGCAATCTCCGTCAGGGCGCGCTCACACGCGGCCGCCACGCCCGCGCGCAACACCAAGTCGCGCGGCGGATATCCCAGCAGCGCCATTTCGCCAGTGAGCACAAGCGTGGCGCCGTCCGTGCGTGCTTTTTCAGCAGCGTCCATGATCAATTGCTGGTTGCCCAGCACATCGCCAACAATGGGATCAAGTTGTGCCAACGCAATGCGCATGTGGCAGATGCTACGAATTCTTCACGCTATTGGGAGCACAATGAATGACCGCTGAGATGGCGGTATTTCATTGTCACGGCGGCGAACACAATTTCATTGTGCACAAGTTCTCGCGCTAGCCACGCCGGCACAACTACGCCGTCACAATCACGTCGGCACAATCACGCCGGCACAATCACGCGCGCCAATATTCAAACGCTTTATCCCGCTTGCGACATGCGATTCTCAAGCGCCGACAAGATGGAGCGCACGGTGCAGGGCTTGCGCACAATCGCGCCAACACCCGCGCGCATTAAAGTTGCATCATCGGCCGCGGTGAGCGTCTCGCCGATGGCCACAACGCGCGCGGATCTTTTTTCACTGCGCAACCACGACGCCAATCCAGCCGCCTCGTTCACGCCAATATTGCAGTCCACAACAATGGCGCTTGGACGCGATCGCTCACACAGCACGCCGGCTTCAAAGGCGCCGCGCACAATGAACACCTGGCGTTTTGTTTCTTGCACAATCACATCGCGCAATGTTTGCGCCGTGGTCGCGTTGGCGTCCACAATCAGCAACGTTCCCTGGCCAAGCGCTTCGGCAAATCCAGCCAAAGGCAAACTATGTTTGCGCATGAAATTTTCCAGCGCCTCGTGCGTCACGCGCCGATCGCGGCTGCCTGGAATGCGGTAACCCTCAAGTCGGCCGCAATCAATCCACTTGCTCACGGTGCGCGCGGCAACTTTGCAAATAATGGCGACTTCGCCGGTGGTCAGAACGTTGTTGGTTTTTGAAATTTCTGTCATGGCGCAATGACTTCGGGCCATTCAAGAGGTGACTGAAGCCCCACTTTGAATTATTTTATAAATTGTTGATGTATGGCATTTCCACGCTTAAAACCGCGTAATTCACGGTTTTTATGGATTCAGAAGCCCGATACCTGCGCTTCAATGCGCGCAGTGGCGACAGGTTGATGAGTCACCCCTACCACCGCGCAGGGTTGGACATTCCAAAGAATTGGTATAAAAACTTTTTAATTTTCGCACGCCTTCGCGACGCACGCGACTCAATCTTCGAGTGGCTTGGACTCTGAAATAATTCGAATGCCCTTGGCCACAAGCGCGGCGCGCAACTGCGACAAGTGATCGCCGTCGCGCACTTCAAGCGTGCACTTCACCATGACGGTGCTCACATCGGCGCCACCAAATGTTCGGTCGTGCTCAATTTGTTTCACGCTTGCTCCAACCTGCGCAATCGTTGCGGCAAGTTCCGCCAATCCACCAGGCCGATCGGAAATCACGGCTGTGAATTGCGCCATGCGCTCATCCAGCACAACGCCGCGCTCGATCACGCGCGTCAACATCATGGGATCAATGTTGCCACCGCACAACACAATGGCAACGCGCTTGCTATGCAGTGAATTTAATTTTCCAGCCAAGAACGCGGCCAAGCCAACCGCGCCCGCGCCCTCGACCACGCCCTTCTCCAATTCCAGAATTCGCAAGATGGCCAACGCGATATGTTCCTCACGCACAGTCACCACTTCATCCACCCGCTCGCGCGCCAACGCGAAGGCGCGGTCGCCCACTTGCGGCACCGCCAAACCATCCGCCAAGGTTGCGCCGTGCCACGCGTCCACTGGATGACCCGCTTGCAAGGCGTTGTGCAAACTTGGACAACGCTCCGGCTCCACTCCAATCACCTTCACGCGCGGATTTTTCTCCTTCACCGCAATGGCCAGCCCCGCGATCAAACCAGCGCCGCCCACGGGGACAACAATGGCGTCCACGTTCTTCACTTGTTCAATGATTTCAAGCCCAATTGTGCCCGCGCCCGCGATGATGGCGGCGTCGTTGAAGCCGTGTATGTAGGTTAATTTTTCCGCGACGGCAATCTCGTCGGCTTTCACTTTGGCCTCGGCGATATTTTGCCCGTGCAGCACAACTTTGGCGCCAAAGGCGTGGCAGCGCGTCTGTTTGACCAACGGCGCGCCCTTGGGCATGACAACCGTGATTGGAATTGAAAGTTCGCGTCCGTGATAGGCAAGCGCCAACGCGTGATTGCCAGCGCTGGCCGCAATCACGCCGCGCTTGCGCGTGGCCACATCCAACAAAAGCAACGCGTTGCGCGCGCCGCGCTCCTTGAAACTTCCGGTGCGCTGCAAATATTCCGTCTTGCAAAAAATAGCGGCGCCGCACAACTCGCTCAAGGCCGCGCTTTCTTGGCATGATGTGCGAATAATTCCGCTTTCAATGCGCGCCTGCGCCGCGACAATGTCGGCGTAGGTCACATCGCTTGCGGTTGAGACGCTCACTGAATCTCCTTTGACGTCAAGCTTGCTGCACGTGTCAAGTGCGACATGCGTGTCACGCTAAACATGCGCGTGAAGTACGACATGCATGTCAAGTGCAACATGCGTGTCACGCTAAACATGCGCGTCAAGTTTGACATGCTCGTCAAACCGT
This sequence comes from uncultured bacterium, assembly GCA_903914045.1. Classification (GTDB taxonomy): domain Bacteria; phylum Planctomycetota; class Phycisphaerae; order Phycisphaerales; family SM1A02; genus SYAC01. Next base: position 3,836 of record CAIWNO010000009.1, read on the forward strand.
TGGACCCGCCGCGCGCACCGCGTCGCTGATGGCAAACTTGGTGTCATTGGCGCGGAATTTGGCCGCCAATTGCTTGGCGCTGGCGTCGTAGGCGGCGCCATCCTTCCAGGTCTTGCGCGGATCAAGCACTTCGCTTGGAACTCCGGGCACTTCCACCGGCATGTGCAAACCAAAGATCGGATGCGTTGTGGTCTTCACATTTTTCAGCGAGCCGTTCAAGATGGCCGTGACCATGGCGCGCGTGTAAGCCAACTTAAATCGGCTACCAACTCCGTATGCGCCACCAGTCCAACCCGTGTTGAGCAACCACACATCGGTTGAGTTCTTACGAATGCGATCCGCCAACATGGTGGCATACACCATTGGCGCGCGCGGCATGAATGGCCCGCCAAAGCACGCGCTGAAATTTGGCTGAGGCTCCGTCACGCCAGCCTCGGTGCCCGCCAACTTGGATGTGTAGCCATTCAAGAAGTAGTACTGCGCTTGCTCAGGTGTCAATTTGGAAAGCGGCGGCAGAACGCCAAATGCATCCGCGGAAAGAAAGATGCAATTGGTTGGCTGACCCGCGACGCTTGGCATGATCGCATTGGCAATGTGGCTTAGCGGATAAGTGGCGCGCGTATTTTCCGTGCGCTTGGTGCTGTCGTAATCAGGAATGCGCGTGACCGGATCAACGGTGGTATTTTCCAACACGCTTCCAAAGCGAATCGCCTTGAAGATTTCCGGCTCGGTGGCCAGCGAAAGTTTGATGCACTTGGCGTAGCAGCCGCCTTCAATGTTGAACACGCCGCGGTCGCTCCAACCGTGCTCATCATCGCCCACCAAATCACGGTTTGGATCGGCGCTAAGCGTGGTCTTGCCCGTGCCAGAAAGTCCAAAGAAAATAGCCACATTCTTGGCATCCTTGCGGTCCACATTGGCGGAGCAATGCATTGGAAACACGCCGCGATCTGGCAAGTCGTAATTCATGGCGTAGAAAATGCTCTTCTTCATTTCACCCGCGTAGCGCGTACCAATGATCACCACTTTCTTGCGCTCAAGGCTTTGAATAATGGCCACGCCACCAGTCACGCCGTACTTGGTTGGATCAGTCAACTTCATGGAGCCCGCGTTGATGATGGTCCAATCTTGTTGCCATGCCTCAAGTTCATTTGCCTCGGCGTTGATAAAAAGTGTTTTGGCGAAGAGCGAGTGCCACGCCTCTTCCGTGAACACGCTGACTTTGCAGCGATACTTGGTGTCGGCACCGGCGTAGCCATCGAAGCGGAATAAATCGCGACGCTGACGCAAGTGATCCATGGCCAGCGCGTCAAGCGCGTCAAAATTCTCAGGCGAAATGGCTTGATTGACTTTGCCCCAATCAATGTTGCCGTGAATGCCAGCGGTGTCCTCCAAATATTTATCGTTGGGACTGCGGCCGGTGCGGTCACCGGTGTCGCATGTGATCGCGCCGTTGGAGGCAAGCACGCCTTCGCCTCGCGCAAGCGCCAACTCCACCAATCTTGGCACGGGCAAATTCGCGTGAATGGCTGCTGTTCCAAAATCAATTTTGCGATCGGTTGCAGTTGGCATGTTGTGGCTCCTTTGGGACAAAGTCGAAACAGAGAACTCTACCACGAACCCAAAGATGAAACCAAGTCGCAAACCATGCAAGAATTTGACCGCTATTTGGGGCGCTCTTCAGAACCCCACGTTTTATGATTCACCCAATTCAACCGCGCAATGCCGCACATGGCTCCCCACCGCTCGACATTGCTCACAGATTAAATAAATAAATTCACTTTGCCCACGGCGCTCCAAATGCCGTAAAGTGTCCCGCTCATATGGCGGTCGTAGCTCAGTAGGTAGAGCATCGGGTTGTGATCCTGAGGGTCGCGGGTTCAAATCCCGTCGATCGCCCTTTCTTGTGAAATGTGTCGCGCTTCAATTTGATCCCGTTTGGGAAAACCCGACTGAATCGCGCGGGCTGATTGTGGACATGCTTGCGCGCGCTGGCGATTTGTCCAATGCGCTGGTGGTGCTTCCAGAAATGGCCGAGAGTGGTTTCACCAATAATCCCGCTCGCGTGGCTGATGGAAAATCTGAATTGTTCGCGTGCGCGCAGTCCAAAAAATATGGCTGCTATTTGCAACATGGTTTCGCTCAGGCGCGCGGCGATTCATTTGTGAACATGGTGGCCATAGCGGACCCGCAAGGAACCATTGTTGCCCGCTACGCCAAGACGCACTTATTCTCGCCCACCAGCGAGCACGCGCATTATCAAGCGGGCGACAGCGTGACCGTGGCGAAGTTGGCCCTTGCCACAAGCGCGACACATTCAGAGCCTGCGCAAAAAATTTCCAGCCATGACATTGCCAAAGTCAATCCGCGGCGCGCGTTGCAAAGCAATGACGCTGTTTCAGTTGCGCCCATGATTTGCTACGACCTGCGCTTTCCAGAAGTGTGGCGCCACGCGGCGCTTGCCGGCGCGGAGTTGTTCACGCTTTCCGCATGCTGGCCCGCGCCTAGGGCCGATCATCGGCGCGCGCTGTGCATTGCCCGCGCCATAGAAAATCAAGCCGTAGTGGTGGCGTGCAATCGAGTTGGCAACGAGCCAAACACCTCATATGCGGGCGAATCATTTATTCTTTCGCACACTGGTCAGGTGCTGGCGGTTGCCGGCGACACGTCAGAAATACTGACCGCGACTATTGATATGAATGAAGTCCGGGCCTGGCGCGCCAAGTTTCCGGCGTTACGGGACATGCGCCGCGAGTTACTTGGACATTGCACCATAAAAGATTGCTAAGAATTGCGCATGTTTTATTGACTCGGCGACATATGGGTTTAAACTGCAGGCATCGTGTGTGGTGGTTTTCAATTTGAACTTGGCGTTTCAAAAGCATGAATCAAACTCAAACAGTCGCTGTCCGGGTTGTCCCTCTTCATCTTGATTTAGAAAATCAAATTCGTCGATGTTGCTTTGGTGTTGCCGCCAAACCCATGCATGATTTTAGCGTCACCCCCAATGAAATCATTGAACACCTTGCGCATGCGGGTCTTGCGGTTGCGTCGCGTCAAGAGCGCGTGCTGGAAAATCTTGAAGGCATTGTGCACGCGGTGGCTTGCATTCGCGGCGACTCACGCGGTTGGGTTGAGTTGGTCAATCAACATGGTTGGTGTTTGGAACGCGCGGCCATGGAAACATTCAGCGTGGATGGCGCCTTGTCGGCACACCGTTTCTGGAGCGAACTTAGAGAAGGAACAAATGGCAAGCGTGATGCCTGCCGAAAAGATGGCTGGCCGCTTCCGCGACTGCAGTGGTACGCGGGTTTACGACCTTTGCGCCATTGGCTTGCGGACCGACTTTTTGGCGGACTTGAGGCCATCAGCGAATCAAAAACGCGCGCTCGACTTGACACACGGGCGAACCCTCATACGCTTGCCGAAGTGATGTGAGAAAGTTGTTCTTCCATCGCAACGGCCGCTTAGCTCAGCCTGGTAGAGCATCGCATTGAAAATGCGGGTGTCCCCGGTTCAAATCCGGGAGCTGCCATTGTCGGAATTTTTTTTCTTCGTCCACCTCGCCACTGCTGGACGCATTCCGAGCGCAAAGCCATCCGAACCAAACTCTTGAATCAATCGATCACGCAGCGCTATTTCACTGACCAGCTCGACGCATGGCCGCATGCGCAGAACGCGGCGCACAAATCGCATGGCGCGCGGCGCGAATTCCGCGGTGGAAATCAAATGCAATTCATCGCCCTTGATTTCAACGGGCACCATGGCAAATTGCCAGGCTTGACGACTTGTGACAACACCCTTGTTCGAAGCGCGATGGTCCATGCTCATTTCTTCGGAACGTTCTCCAAGCAACTTCACACACACTTCATGAATTTCATCAAGATTCTGTCTGAGCGGGCAAATCAAATGCGCACGAAAGCACAATTTCTGCACGGTGCGAATAACTCTGTTTCTCCAACACGCATTGAAAGTTCAATCGTGATGTTGGCGCTCACAAAAGCGCTTCCTTTAAGGGCGCGCGCCGCATGAGTGCACCCAAGGCGCAGCCGTTGCGGGAGCAACTCCTGCGGCAAATTCAATTGACCCATGATTGGCACTCATTTCGCGCGCTTTCCGGGGTGCTGGCACTGCTTGAGCGGGCTGGCGCGGCGCGTTTGCCGTCGGCTATTGCGGAAGCGTTGATCGCGCTGCGGCTTGTGCGCGCCGGGTTTTCCGTGGAAGCCGATGTGCCCACGCCCAACGGGAAAAGTTGCGACTTTCGCGCCACGCGCCGCGGTGAAAGTCTGTGCGTGCATGTCAAGCGCTTGCTGACCAGCGTGAATGACACGCCCGTCATTCCAAGTCGACTTCGATCGGCGATTGTGTGTCGGCGCAAAGTGCGCGCGGAGTTGTGGTGGTCGCCCGAACTAGAACCATCTTCGTTGGCGCGCCTGGGCCGCTCGTTCAATGCATTTTTGCGCGAGGCGGCCATTGGCGAATCGCTGTCCGTGCGCGACGCGCCCAATATTGAAATTGGCCGCATTCGAATTCACCGGCCCACCACGCGCCAAATGGAATTGCGCGTGGAGCGCGCGGATCGCGTGCGCACGCTTGATCGCATTGAGCGCCTGACGTTGCGCGCGTTTGAACAGTGCATGCCGCGCAGTGTGAATGTGATCGCGCTGGTGGGCGACCATGCCCGCGACTGGGAGCTGTTCGATGTCGCGTTGCATGGAACATTTGTGGAGCGTTGGGATCGCATGCCCAATCAAGGCGAGCGCCGCGCCTATGGCCGCGATGACAATGGTTTGTGGACGCGTCACCGCGCGCCGTGGTGCGAACTTGCGGTGTCGCTGACGGCCACGACCAGCGACACCAACGCGCAACTTTCGCAAGGCATTTTGCTTACGCGCGAAGAAGATGCGCGCCCCGACGCCGCCATAAAGTTGGCGCGCCGTGGCTTGTTGCGCAGTCATCCGCATTGAAATGCGTTTGCAATGATCGACAAGTTTCGTGCAGCCATCAACTTTTGCGCCACTCAAAAAGTTTCGCAAACAAACACACGCATGCAAATGCGCACGCCCATCGCAAGATTCATTTGCCAAGCAATTCACGCTGAAAAATCAGCGTTCATGCGGCGGCTTGCCGCGCGCGGCTTCGGGAACAATCGCGTCCCAACGATTCTTCACATAGGCGGCCGCGGGAATGCCATCAATCTGAAATTGCGTTCCGCGCGCCAACATTAAATCAATGTGGCGCCGGCCCGCTTCAACGGTCAACGTCACCACGCCGTCGCCATAGTCGCGGTCAATCACGCGGCAGCGTTTCTCCAGAAAATCAATCGTGCGCGCCTCCTTCAACGGCAAGGTGATGGCCACGGTGCGCAACTCGCCGCTCATGGTGTCCATGACGCGTTGACGCAACTCATCAAGACCAGTTCCCTCTTGCGCGCTCATGACAAGCGCGTCGGGTTTCAACTCGCGCCATTCATCAAGCGCGCGCACGCCTTTGGCCGCGATGCCGCGAATGGTGGCAAGTCGATCGCACTTGTTCAACAATAAAATGCGCGGCTGATCGGTGGCGCCAATGTCGGTCAATGTTTTTTCCACCACCTCAAGCTGCTGCGGCGCGCGGCGATCGGACACGTCGATCAACAGCAACAAGACGTGCGCGTGAATGGCGTCCTCGAGCGTGCTGCGAAAGCTGGCCACCAAATGATGCGGTAAATCACGGATAAAACCCACCGTATCGGAAAGCATGCAGGCGTTGCCGCCGCCCAAATTCCATTCCTCCACGCGCGTGCCAAGGGTGGCGAACAACTGGTCGTTGGCAAACGCGCCGCCGCGAGTGAGCGCGTTGAAGAGCGTGCTCTTTCCGGAATTGGTGTAGCCCACCAAGCCAACCGTGAAATGACTTTCGCGCCGACTCGCCACTTCGCGCTCCTTGCGCCCGGCGATTTCAACCAACTCGCCGCGCAAGCGATCAAGACGCTCCTTCACAATGCGGCGATCGATTTCAATTTGCTGCTCGCCAGGTCCGCGCGTGCCGACACCCATGGGCGCGCCGCCAGTGACTTGCCCCAAGTGTTGCCACATGGCGCGCAAGCGCGGCGCGGTGTATTGCAACTGCGCAATCTCAACTTGCAATTGCGCTTGACGCGTGGTGGCGCGGTTGGCGAAGATGTCCAAAATAAGTTCGCTGCGATCGATCACCTTGCAACCCAACGCTTCTTCCAACCCCTTCAATTGACTCGGCGAAAGATCGTTGTCAAAAATCACAACGCCCGCTTTGAGTTGCTTCACCATGAAGCCAAGCTCCTCCACTTTGCCCTTGCCCAAGTAGGTGGCGCCGCGCGGCTGCTTCATATTTTGCTCCAATTCCCCCGCCACTTTCACGCCCGCGCTTTCCACCAAAGCCCGCAATTCGCCCAGTGGATCGTGGTGATCGAACTCGGAGTCGGGTAA
>CAIWNO010000010.1 GCA_903914045.1 uncultured bacterium
CCCGCGATAGCAGAAAAGCCGCTATTGGCTGAGGCAGGAATGTTGCATTGACCGAAGTCGTTGTAACCCCAAGCTGTAACAAATCCATTGGTGGTTTGCGCAGACGCGCTAGACGCACAATATAAAGAAGCGGCGCACACAACGGTATTAGCAAGCACAGCGTGCAAGCGCAGACCAACTTCATTGGCTGCATGTCGCGAAGCGACAAAATTTTTGCAGGTATGCATAAAATTTAAAAACGCATGAAAGCTTGTGCCGCGCCGTGTGGTGGTACTGCGTGAGTTAGGACGCATAGTTACAGAAGTCGAGGAGAGTGTAAGAAAATGGTTCATGCGTAGGCCTCCAAAATCATGCGCCCCGAAATGGAAAGACCGGAAGGTCCTGTGACGCAAACGCAGTATGACAGCATTGCTCGTCTGAAGCAAACAAAATCTTTTAATTAAATACAAGTAAACGTGGGGGTTCAGAGTGCAAATTCACGCTGAAACACAGAAACGCAACTCCTTCTCCCGCGCAATAAATATAGTTGCCACAAAATGCGCCCATCACCTTACGGACACGCGCCACTGTTAAGCAACACAAGTCCAACATCGGCGCTGTCAACAAAGCCGCTGCCGTCCATGTCCGCCGCGCAACTCACGCACGCGCCCGTATCAAGCAGCACCAAACCAACATCGGCGGAGTCCACAGTGCGTGAGCCGTCAAGATCGCCAACACATGGCGTGACAAACTGACTCGCGGGAAATGCTTTCACAATTCCGTAACCCGTCACGAACAACGGATCGGGGTGCGTGCCGCTGCTATCGGATCGACTGGCCGTTGCAAACAGCGCCGTGCGCAGCGAATCCACATTGAAATCTGGCCGCGCTTGCAACAAGCACGCCACCGCGCCTGCAAGCAGCGGCGTGCTTAGGCTGGTGCCGCTGACGCCAGACAATCCAGTTGTGTTGGTGCTATTCACCGTAACAGTGGTAACGCCCATGGCCAGAATTTCCGGCTTCACGCGGCCGTCCGCGCTTGGACCCGATGAAGAAAAACTTGCAATGGTGCCGGCGCTGTCAACGGCGCCGCACGTGAGAACCTGCATGGCGTCGGCGGGCGCAATGAGCGTGTTGGTGGCGGCATTTGTATCGTGGCCTTCATTGCCCGCGGCCGTCAAACACACCACGCCGTTTGCAGTGGCAATGTTCACGGCTTTGGTGGTCACCGCCGTCACGCCGTTCATGTCGGCTTGCGAGTACCAATCAATGTAGCCAAGCGAACTTGTCACAACGTCGGCACCGTGCGCTTCCACAAATTCAAGGCCGGCGACGTAGTAATCCTCTTCAATGGGAGTTTCCGTTGGAACGTCCTCCGTCTTAGCCAACACAAAGCGCGCCTCATACGCGGTGCCAATTATTTGATTGGGCAAGTACGCGGCCATGGTTCCAAGAATCCACGTGCCGTGTTTGTGCTGCTCGGAGTTGTCGCCAGTTTGAATGTCGGTGTTGTTGTCGTTCTTCACAAAGTCCCACTCGGCGATGACCTGCAGCGGGTGCTCGACACTTTGAAACGCTTGATGCACGCGGTGAAATCCGCTGTCAAGAATGCCAATCACAATGCCGTTGCCGCGGTAGCCGGCGTTGTGCAGACGGCGCACATCTATTTGATCCACCTGCACCGCGGCGTTGCCGTAGATATCCGTGGCGGCGGCGAATTGTTGCATTGGCGTGGCGGTTGACATTTCATTGCGCGCGATGGAGCGACCGCGGCGAACATGTTCAACGCGCAGAACCTGCGGCAACTTTTGCAGAGCGGTGATTTGCGCGGGCGTGGCCAGCGCGCTGATGGCGTTGAGCCAACGACTTTGCACGCGCACAGTCGCGCCCGTTGCGGTGATTGCGTTGGCGCATTCTTGCGGCAGCGGCATGTCGTGAATGTCGACAAC
>CAIWNO010000011.1 GCA_903914045.1 uncultured bacterium
CGAAACCCATGGTTTCCATTCTTCGCGCCGCCCGGACTGTCGATATTTCCAAACTGTGAGTAGCCCACAACCACCGCGCCATTGCTACTTACATCCGAGGGCTGAGTGGGAGTTGCAAGCGCGCCAAGACTCACAACACCATCGCTTGTCCAGCGAAATGCGCGTGTATCAATTAATTGACCAGAGGTCAGCCTATTAAACATGACTCCAACAACAACCGAGCCATCACTATTCACCGCCGCTGCCAATGCGTCCGTTGCGCCACCGGGTAGCGGACCTAGATTGGACATGCCAGTGGTTGTCCAGCGAAATGCGTGAAAAATCGGTATCTCCGAGTCTGTTTTCAACGAATCGCCAACCAGGATTGACCCATCGCTATTTAGTGATTTGATACGGGCTTGCGTGTCGCCCGCCAATGGGTCAATCGCTTGCATGCCAGCAGTTGATGTCCAACGGAAGGCCGATTGAATTCCGCTTAAGTCCACGGATGTTCCAGCAACAACCAAGCCGTCGCTGCTGACTAAGGTGTTCACACTGGCTGAATCACTTGGCCCAGAGGGTGGCCAACCTAAATCCTGAAATCCTTCGCTTGCGGTCCAGCGAAAAATATTAATAGTGCTTGCAGATTCTCCACAACCGGAGCAGTAATAACTTCCAACAACAACGGAGCCATCTGAATTTAGATCCGTCGCCCAAGAGACAGCCCCGCCAGTTGGTGTGTAAATCACAGTCCAATATCCGCCATTCCATCGAAAAGACCCATATTCGGTGCGGGCAATAATGATGGATCCATTACCGCTAATTCGTGCGGAACCTAATTCCCAGTGCTGCCCTTCCATTGCGGGAAGAGTCTGCCAAGTTTCACCATTCCACTTTCGAATTGTGTTCACACCAGAACCAGAAGTCATGGCCACAATCGCTGATCCATTTGCGCTGATGCGTGGTCCGTTGTTTAAATCCCAATGCTCAGGAGATTCAAATGGCGACGGAAGTTCACTCCATCCTGATCCCTCCGACCAATAGGTGATACGGCGAATCATTGCACCAGTGCTGCTGTCATAGTTGTCAGAAGTTCCAGCCAATACAGAAGCGCCACTGGTACTTGCGGAACTTGCGATAGGCGGATTGTCTTGACCGGCAATTTTTCCCAAACTCAATATGCCGCCCGCGCTCGTCCATCCAAATGTTGAATTCGCGCTTACGCCTCCCACAATAGTTCCATCACCGTTGACAAACTTCGCGCTAGAGTTGGCTGTGAAATTTTCAACATCATGCAGCGCCACTTGTGCATTCGCCATGCGCGCAAATAGGACAACAAACGCGTACGCCAAAAGAAGCGCGCGCGTACCAATACAAAGTTGCCCACAGTGAGTCGTCATTGCTGTTTCTATCCAGTGCAATTCATAGGGCCTCATTTTTCGCCGACACATTCATGTCATCGAATCACGCAATTGCAGTTATTCACAACGCCATGCTGTGCGGCGGCATGACCATGATTAACTATCCCATACAGGCTTAAATATGAGAACAATTTTCTTGTGTTTTTAGTCAAATAACCTTACATGAACACCCGAATAGGTTATAGCCCTTTGGCAAATAAAACGCCCCGACTTTGAAGGGTCGGGGCGATGTGCAAACTTGATTAGTCAGCTTCACTTCAAGCGCAAAGCCGGTTAGTAAAAGTCACTCGCTCTTGGCGTCGGACTTGGCTTCAGACTTATCTTGCGCCTTCGCGGCGTTCTTGCCGTCAGCAATTTCCTTGCGCTTCTTCGCGGCAAACGCGGAGCGGCGATTGGAAACTTTTCGACGATGACCTTCGCGACCACTGACCTGGCTTCCGCTTTCGGAACCAACCAGTTGAAGAATCACAAGCATGGTGGCATCGCCAATGCGGTGCTTGTCCTGCTTGATGATGCGTGTGTAACCACCCGCACGATCCTTGTAGCGTGGAGCAACACGGGTAAGAATGTGC
>CAIWNO010000012.1 GCA_903914045.1 uncultured bacterium
AGTTGCCTTCGCGGACAGAAGCACAAGATGCATGGAACAATTTTCAACAGGAATGCCGTGTTCTTTGGCGATCACTTGCGCGTAATCGCGCAACTGCGCCGCATGGTGCTGCGCGCGCTGCTGCTTCCATTGCTCCAGCGTTTGCGTGGCGGCGTTGAAGGAATCCGTTTTGAAATCAATAATGCGCGCGCTGTGCCACTTGGTTGATTGATTGGATTGGCCAGATGTACCTGACTTGCCAGACTGGCTAGACAAACCAGACGGGTTGGATAGGCCAGACTGCTGGGACTGGGTGGGCGAAGTGGCCGCGATTAATTCCACGCGATCAATGATGCCTTCTTGCACGCCGCCGTTGTCAAACATGCGCACAAATTTGCGCTCGTTGAATACGGCCGCATTCGATGCGGGCTTAGCAAGCATGGATTTAATTTCTGCGCTGGAGAGTTGCGCAATGGTGTCGCGCACCACTTGCTCAATGGCGGATGCGTGGCGCTGCGGAAATTGCGCGCGCGCTTTGGCAACCAAGTCCGGGACAAAGCTGGGCGCTTGCGGGTTCCAGTTGTCGCTCCAGTACATACTTTCCGCCACTAAATGGGCAATGGTGCCGCGTTCGGTGGCCAACAACGCGCCGCGATTACGCGCCAAGGTTGCATGCGTTGCGTTGGCGCTGGCGAAACTTTCATGGGAGGACGAGGGCGAACTGAGCGCGCGAATTTTGACCGCGCTTGCGGCAGGTTGCGACACGTTCACAATTTCCGTGTCGGTCTCTTGCGCTTCGCTTGCATGGGAATTTTTTGGTGTCCACAGTTCGTCGCCAATGGTCATCACCTGAAATGCCGCGGGCTGTGCAATTTCAAGTGGATCCAAATTCGCGTCGTCGAACTGATCGGTGGTGTCCGCTTGTGTGGCTTTGGGTGTGGATTTGGGCGTGGCTTTGCTCGTCGATGTTGGCGCGGAACTATTGACGGCATCAGGCTGCGCATCGTCAAGTTCTGGCTGGCGCATGCCGGGCATGGAACAGATTGCGTCGTACACAATGCCGGCGGGCGTTGCGCCCATGCCGTTGGCTTTACGCGAGCCAACTATCCACAAGCCTTGCTTGGCCCGCGTGAGCGCCACATAGAGCTGGCTGAGTTGCTCTTGCATGCGGAATTCATTGGCGAAATCCATTGTGCTTTGATAGCGCGCTGGAATAATGTCACCGCTAATCCACGGCACAACGCACGCTGGCGGCTGCAGCGGCTGCTCGCGATTGACGGCAAATGTTGGGCGGGTGCTTTCCAATTTATCCGCGCCAGCGTGGTACACAACGGCGTCCCATTCCAAACCTTTGGCTTGATGAATGTTGATGACATGAATGGCGTTGGCGCGCGCGTCTTGCACACGCACCGCCGCAAGCGAGTCAACAAGTTCATCCACTGTGCGAGTGCCTTGCGATTCAAGGCGCGTTGTTTCTTGAATGAGCCGCGCAATTCGAAGCTGATCGCTTTGATCAAAGAGCGGAGTGGGCGACTGCATGAGCAGCCTATGCCAATGTGAGAAAGTGCCAGCCACACCCAGTCGCGCCAGTTGCAGACGAATGTCACGCGCGGCGATTTCGCGCTGATGCGCGCGCTCTTGCGCGATGGTTTTATCTTGGTGGAAGCATGCCCACTCTTGTTGTAGACCAAGCACGTGCGCAAGCGGCGTGGTGGCCACGCCAAACAAACTAATGGTGTCGCCGGGATGCGAACTAAATCGAAGCGCGTCCAGGAACGCCACCACCGCGGGCGAAGTTTGCATATCGCCGCCGGCGAGCGCGACGCACGGCACGGAATTTGTATGGTTGCGAATGCACTCCACAAGTTTGGCCACATCTTTATTGCGGCGCGCGATAATGGCCACCGTGGCGTTTCCTTTGAAGCGGCGGAATTGCTCAATGGCAATGTTGGCGCTTTCG
>CAIWNO010000013.1 GCA_903914045.1 uncultured bacterium
GCGATACTGCGCGTCGGAATCAATGACTGGCTTGCCAAGAATTTCCTCAAACATTGCGCGCGTGTACACCGGCTTCACGGCCGCGGTGGACTTGGCGCCCATTTGATTCAAGTTGCTGGCAAAAATTCCCGCCGCGCTGACTGGAAGAAAATCCTCGTAACGCAACCCTTGCACTTGCGCAAAACCAAGCCGCACCAATTGGTGAATGTCGCGGGTGTGTATGGACCCGCGCGCGGCAATGCCCTTGGCCGTTGCGCTGTAGTGGCCATAGACAAGCCCCTGCTGCAACAGCGCGGGAAGCGTTTTTGGAAATGGCTCGAATGGCTTTGCGTACAGCGTTTCGAATGCGGGAAAGTCGCGCTTAGCAAGCGACGGATCCGCGTCGCGCGCGGCGTCGGCCTGATCCAAGCAACGGTCATACAACTCGCGGCCCACGGGCGTGGTGGCGTAGCCGCGCTCCTCTATTTCACCAAAGCGCGCGGTGTGCGTTGCGTGAATCACAATATTGTTGGAGTTATGAAATTGCACGGGCTCGGTGAGCGCCTTGTACGCGTCTTGCCGCAGCAAAATGGGCGTGTCTTGCGATGGACCTTCAGTGAATTCTTTAAAGCCGGAGTGCGTGAGAGTGGCCAGCGCGAAGTGCGGCGCGCTAAAAGCGTGCACAAGCGTATCCACCAAGTGCGCAATATCGCTTGGCGACACGGTTGCGCGCGCGAATAAATCAACATGCGCGTGATCAAGGTGCCTGAAGTGAAGTAGCAACCAATCTTGATCGGCCGCGGCGCACAGGCGCGTAAGCGTGGTGGTGGCGCGCTCACGAAACGCGCTCTGCTGCAACTCACCCATGCAAAATTTCATGGACGCCGTGTACAGGTCCATGCAAAAAGTATTTGGCGTGAGATGATTCAAGCAATGCGAATCAAAGCAGGCGATGTCCGCGGCAATTTTAAACCCCGCGTCGGACAGTTCGGTGTACAAAGCGTGGTCGCGCGCGTTGCCAGTCCACTTGAAAATGCGGTCGACTCCCTCGCGCACAAGGGCGGTGAAATCGTGCGTACTGAGTCCGCCTTGAGTCTCATTTTTTTCTATGAGATGTTTTGCACTGGCTGAAATCACCTCGCGCGTGGACAGAAGCGCCTCAACGCGCGCGCGTGTGGTCGCGTCGAAATAATCTGTGACCAGCAGTGACGTGAACATGCGATGCTCGGGCTTGATGGCCGAACGAAACGCCGTGGCAATGACGGGCTTGCTCTTGGCGCCCACATTGGTCATGTCGTAGAAGTTGTGGGGCTGCATTGCAAAGGCCGCGAAATAGCGGGTAATCCAGCGATATTCATCGGCGCGGCCAATGCGGATGGCGCCGTGGCGCTCGCCACTTGTTTGATTCAGTTGCTGCGGAGAAATAGCGAAGCCCACATGTAAGCGCGCCGCTAAGTCGCACACGGTTGTGTTGCACACATGATTCACCGCAAGACTGCGGTCATACATGGGGACTTCTTTGGCGAACATGTTGGACAACTCGCCAAAAAGTTTATTTTGCATTGAGACAGGATCACAAAATACGGTGGCGGTGTCGGTCATGAAATCCTTTTCAAGCGGTGAGTGATGTGTGCATTGGTGATTGCGAATACAAGCGAAGGTAAATCGGTGGCGAAGCGTTTGTGCAGCATTACAAAATGTGTTCCGACTTTTTTGTCGACAAAGGATAGACGCCAATTCATCACATGTCGAGCAAAGCGCTTACGACTTGAAGCGCGAACTTGGCTCAAGCGCGCGCACCGAATCCACCATTGGCGTGAGGTCGCGAATGCGGCCGTCATTGAGACCATAAATCCAACCATGCACTTTCACGGCATGCGCGCCCGCGGCGTGCAACGCCGGCGACTCGCGCACGTGCGTCACTTGCACAGCCACATTCAATTCACACAGGCGATTCTTTTTCGCGGCCTCGTTGGGCTGGCTTTCCATATCGTCGCGATAAAACTTTGCAATGTCGCGCACGTGGCGAATCCAGTGGTCCACCATGCAACCTTGGCTGGGCTCCAGCGCCGCGTCAATGCCGCCACATCCGTAATGCCCGCACACAATAATGTGCTCCACCTGCAACACGCGCACCGCGAAGTCAAGCACGGCCAGACAATTCAGATCGCTGTGCACCACTAAGTTTGCGACATTGCGGTGTACAAAAACTTCGCCGGGCGGCAAGCCAATAATTTCATTGGCGGGCACGCGGCTGTCGGAACAACCAATCCATAAATATTTTGGCCGCTGCTGTGAAACCAACTCTTGAAAGAAGCCAGGATGACTGACCTCCATGTTAGCGGCCCACTTTTTATTGTTGTGCAGGAGATGGTCAAGTTCGGACATGGTTTGAATGGTAGTCGCACTGAAATTGAATGCCTAGATGACCGCTTCTCAAAAACATGATGAATTTTACAAACGAGCGCGCCTTCACACGCACGCCAATATTTCTCTATGTTGGACATGTGCCGATTCTGAACGCATCGAATCGCCGGCGGGTTCCGTGGAAAAACGGAAACGGTATGACATTGGAAATTGCAACCGATGCGGGCACTGTTGGCGGTGATTGGTCATGGAGAATTTCAATTGCCGATGTGCCCCAGCGCAGCACTTTTTCCGTGTATCCCGGCATTGATCGTTTCATGATGCGCCTTGACGGGACACGCCTTGACCTTGTGCGTGGCGAAAATACTTTTGTTGTTCCAGACACCGACATTGCGCTTGCCTTCGCTGGCGAGGAAGAAGTTGTTGGCATTCCAACTGGCCAAGGCGTGCGCGATGTGAACTTGATGGTGCGTCGGGACCGTTGGCGTGGCGCGCTGCATATCTTGCGCGATGGCTGCATGCGGGCCGATGCGCCCAACGTGTTGGTGCACGCGGCGCA
Source organism: uncultured bacterium (assembly GCA_903914045.1). GTDB lineage: Bacteria > Planctomycetota > Phycisphaerae > Phycisphaerales > SM1A02 > SYAC01. The sequence goes on from CAIWNO010000013.1 coordinate 2,906, forward strand.
CGGAGACATTGAAATACACGTTCACGGCGAGCCAGATTTAAAATCACTGCGCGAAGAACAAACTTTAATGAGCTACGGATGTGTTGAAATTACAAACACGCTGGACTCAGCGGCGATTGTGTGCCAACTGTGGCCCATTGACGCGGCCCACTAATTCCTACTTGCCCTTGAACATGCGGAACAAGCGCGTAAGCGGATCGTAGAACTGGTCCACCACACGTTCCTTCATTGGAATAATCGCGTTGTCGGTAATGCCAATGTGCTCTGGGCAAACTTTGGTGCAGCACTTGGTGATATTGCAATAGCCAATGCCATCGCGATTCTTTAAATCACCAAGACGATCCTCC
>CAIWNO010000014.1 GCA_903914045.1 uncultured bacterium
CGTTGGGCCGCGACGCTTCGCATGGCGAACACATGGCGCGCTACCACACCATTGATATTGGGCTTGATCCATTTCCATATAACGGCACCACCACCACATGCGACGCATTGTGGATGGGAGTTCCGGTTGTGGTGCTCGCTGGCAACACGCATGTCAGTCGTGTGGGCGTGAGTCAGATGAGCAACTTGGGTATGCAAGAAATGATCGCACAGAACACGAATGAATATGTTGATATTGCGGCGGCACTGGCCAATGATTTGCTGCGACTCGCCGAGTTGCGCGGCGGCTTGCGCCAACGAATGGCGGCGTCGCCTTTGAACAATGTCCCCCGCTTCACGCGCTTTTTAGAGACCGCGTATCAAGACATGTGGACACGCTACATAGAAAAAATTTCCGCGGGCGTTTGATGTCAAGCCAATGATGGCCGCAATGCAAAGTGCTTGCGGGCGCTTGATAACCGAATTAATATTTCGGATTGCTTTTGAGATTGCAAATAGCGCGCCTTCATTTGAACGCGGATGTTCTTGTGAACACGGATGTTCTTGTGAATGCGGATGTTCTTGTGAACGCGGATGTTCTTGTGAACGCGGATGTTCTTGTGAACGCGGATATTCTTGTGAACGCGCGCCTACTTGTGATTGCGCGCGGCCCACATCTGTTCGTAGCCTTGCTCTAGGTTGCGCGTGAAACGTTGCACATTCATCAGCGGCGAACTCAACATGCGCTCACGCATGCCAGCGCGCAAGGAGGAAAGTTTTTCAATATTGCCCGCCAGTTCCACGGCGATGTTTACATAGTCATTCTGGTTTTTTGCGATCAAATCTTGCAGACCCAAGTTGCTCATCTGGCTCACGCCCACGCGGCCCACATGGCTAGCGCCTGCAAGCGTGATCACTGGAACTCCCATCCACAACGCGTCCAAGGTGGTGGTGGTGCCGTTATATGGAAATGGATCAAGCGCAATATCAATGGCGTTGTAGCGCGCCATGTGCTCAACATGCGAAGCGTCATCGCCTTGAATGCGCAACTGCGACACAAGCACGCCGCGCGTCATGAATTGATTATGGATGTATTGCGTCATGGGCACACTTTCCAAATCCTTGTACTTCAAGAACAACGTGGCTGTTGGAATGCGCTTGAGAATGTTGGACCAAACCGTGATGACTTCCGCGGTGATCTTTGCGAAATTATTAAACGAACCAAAAGTGATGCGACCCGTGCGCTTGGCTTGCAGCGGAGAAACGGCGGGCGCGTCGGCGGGCGCGCTGTAACAGGAAAAAGTTTCGGGCATGCGATGCAATTTCTCCGTGTGAAATGCGTCGGTCATTCCAGGCGGATCCGCGAACGCGTCGGTGATTCTGTAATCCATGGTCGACAAGCCCGTGGTGTTTGGATAGCCAAGCCACGTCACCTGCATCGGCGCGGGCTTGCGCGCGAATATGGGCAATCGATTGGTGGCGGTGTGACCCGCTAGATCGATGAGTATGTCAATGCCGTCGGCGCGAATCATGGCGGCAATGTCAGCGTCTGATTTTCCAACAAGACTGCGCCAGTGAGAGACATGACTTTGAATACGTTTGGTCATGTCATCAACCACGGTGTGGTGGTAGTAGGCGAACAACTGAAATTTATTTTTGTCGTGCGCGGCAAGAACAGGTTCTATGAAATGCGAAACGGCGTGATGACGAAAATCGCTGGAGACATATCCAATGCGAAGCGGCCGCTGCTCGTTGGTTGCGGCACTGGTTGCGGCGCTGGTTGCAGTGCTAGTTGCGGCGTTGCTTGTGGTTACCGATTGAAGCGCGGCAGATTTGGCCGCCACGTTCTCATGAAACTCGCCAAACTTTTTGTGGGCCGCGAATATTTTCTGCATGTCTGGAGTTTCCATGTAATTCAAGGCGTATAAATAATTGCTATGAATGAAAGGCTTTTCGGGAGCAAGCAAGAGCGCCATTTCATATTGGGCAATTGCCTGCTTGGCCATTCCTTGCGAGAGCAATTGGTTGCCTTTGTTGTTCAGCGCAATGGCGTTGGTTTCTTTTTCGCAGATCATGTTCAAACTGAGTGACACGTTGCCAAAATTCAAGCTTGAAACGTCATTGAACAAATCAAATGGCGTCTGCGAGGCGATTTTGCGGAACCCCATGAGGTCAAGCATGTGCGCCAACAATTCAAACGCCCACGCCGATCGATTGAAATCATTTTCATCAAGTTGTTCGCCGTACAAAAGCGTGGTCAACTGATAGCGATGCTGTGTTTCAAGCTTTGCCTCGGAGAATAATTTGGCGATATTTTCCAAATTGGGAACGCACAACCGCAACACGCCGCCAGGAATGAGCACGCGAAAAGCCTCAAGAAGCGCATTGGGCAACTCCGTACGAAATCCAAATCGTTGATAGACAAACGGCGCGTAAATTTCCGCGACGGAATGATTAGCGAACATGGAAAGGTCGCTGCCATCGCCAACAACATCCACGCCAGGCTTGGCGTGCCTGTTCATTAAGGTCCACCCAGGCTTGACCTCGCTTCCACCAATATGCAGGCGAATGAAATCTTTGGGCGTGGCGGTGAGGGATGGTGGTAAAGACATGCGAAAGAATGGTAGATGAAAATTTGATTGTTGATGGACGACCATGCAACCAGTGAAGTGGCTTGCATTATGCTTTGACCATGGCCAACAAGGGTCGCGCAAACGCCAAGTCA
>CAIWNO010000015.1 GCA_903914045.1 uncultured bacterium
CACAAAAACTGCGCAAGGCACCGGCCAGCCTGGTGAAATTCTCAGCGCCGATCCAATGATTGTGGCGTGTGGAAAAGGCGCGATTGAAATTGTGGAGGGACAACCCGCCGATGGCGTGTGGAGCTCCGGCGCGCAGATCGCCAAAGACATGAACTTGGTCGCGAAGATGCGCTTGGGCAAGCGCGTTCTGTCATCGCAAAAGAAAACCACTTCCATTTTAATTCTTGGCGTGAATGGATTTATTGGAAGCCATCTCACGGAACGCTTGTTGAAGAATGAAAGCTTTGAAGTGTACGGAATGGATTTGCGCTCGGACAACATTGGCAATGTCGCGGATCATCCCCGCTTTCACTTTATCGAGGGCGACGTTTCCATCAACCGAGAATGGGTTGAATACCACGTGCGTAAGTGCGATGTGATTCTGCCGTTGGTGGCCATTGCCACGCCGATTGAGTACGTGCGAAATCCATTGCGCGTGTTTGAGTTGGACTTTGAGGAGAATCTGCGCGTGGTGCGCGACTGCGTGCGCTACAACAAGCGCATTATTTTCCCAAGCACCAGCGAGGTGTACGGCATGTGCAAGGACGAGCACTTTGATGAGGAAACCAGCAACTTGGTCACCGGGCCAATCCATCGGCAACGCTGGATTTACAGCGCTTCCAAGCAACTTTTGGACCGCGTGATTTGGGCATACGGCGCAACACGCGGCCTGCAATTTAGTTTGTTCCGTCCATTCAACTGGCTTGGGCCACGCTTGGACACGCTTGATTCAGCGCGCATTGGTTCTTCTCGCGCCATCACGCAATTGATTTTAAATTTGGTTGAAGGCACGCCAATTCTTCTGGTGGATGGCGGCGAACAGAAGCGCTGCTTCACCGATGTGGATGAAGGCGTGGACTGCTTGTACCGCATCATTGAGAACACGGATGGCAAAGCCACTGGCGGCATTTTCAACATTGGCAATCCAGACAATGAGGCGAGCATTCGCGAGCTTGCGGAAATGTTGGTTGAGGCCTTTGATCGCCATCCACTGCGCGCATGCTTTCCGCCGTTCGCCGGCTTTGAGGAAATTGAAAGCGCCCGCTACTACGGCAAGGGGTACGAGGATGTGCAACATCGCACGCCAAGTATTCGTAACGCCAAGAACGCGTTGGGTTGGACACCAAAAATTTCCACGCGTCAAAGCGTGGAGCGCACTTTGGATTGGTTCATTCGCCAACACGCCAAGACGCACAACTTGACGGCGCCAAACACCCCAGCAACTGGCGCGGCGGCGGGTAACAAGGTTCCAGCGTCGCGAAGTTCGTCGCACTAAAGCAAGTACGCCGTGGCCATTGCACCCATTGCACTGCGTGTGGATGTGGATACGGTGCGCGGAACTCGTGATGGTTTGCCGCGTTTACTGCGCATTTTAGAGGCGCGCGGCATTTGCGCCACGTGGTACTTGACACTTGGTCCCGACAATATGGGTCGGCATGCGTGGCGACTTGTGCGCCCCGCTTTTTTTCTAAAGATGTTGCGCTCGCAAGCCGCGTCGCTGTATGGGTACGACATTTTATTTCGCGGCACGCTGTGGCCAGGCACTGTGATCAGTCGCCACTTCAAGGAACAGTTGCGCATGCCCATGAAGGCGGGCCAGGAAGTTGGCGTGCATGCGTGGGATCATCACCTATGGCAAGTTGGCATTGACACACTTTCAGATGAGGCGCTTGAAGCGCAACTTATTTTGGCGTGTGACGCGTTTGAGGAAGTCATGGGGCAGAAGCCACAAAGCGCCGCATGTCCAGGTTGGCGTTGCAGTGAGCGCGTGTTGAACTTTGCGCGCTCGCGGCAATTTCAATTTCGTAGCGACTGTCGTGGCCCTGCGCGCGCATTTCGCCCGCGCATTGGCAAGTCCGTGTTGGAGCAACCGCAAATTCCCGTGGACTTGCCAACTTACGATGAGGCTATTCTGCCCAGGGAGAATCGCGATGAAGTGTGGAACGCCCATCTCTTGCGACTCATTTCCGACGGCAAGCCGCATGTGTTGACCGTGCACGCCGAAAGCGAAGGCGGCGCCAAATCCGCTTGTTTTGAAGCCTTTCTAGACCAAGCGTTGGCGGCTGGCCACACCTTTGCGCCACTCAGTTGCATGCTTGAAACGCAGACAAGACCACCTCTTACAGCAACGTTCGCTCCTTCGCTGAAATCAGAAACTGTCAGCGCCGCGAACGATTTTAATCCCCCACTTGGGCAACAACTTGCTTCCCCATTTGGCGCAATGCGCCCCATGACGGACATTGAAATTGGCTCCATCGGTCCTGGAAAAATTCCTGGCCGCGAAGGGTGGCTTTGCGTTCGAACGGATACGCTTACTCACGTATGAGCGTACGAGCGATCACTGCTTACACCACTCTTCTCTTTGTGTTGCTGTATCTAGTGCCGCTCACAATGCGACCCATTGTTTCACCTGATGAATCGCGCTACGGAGCGATCGCGCTTGAAATGTTGCACAGCAAAGATTGGTGGTCGCTGAAACTTGTGGGCTTAAGCTACTACGAAAAACCGCCGATGGGATATTGGTTGACAGCGGTCTCCATGGCGGTGTTTGGCGAGAACGCATGGGGATTGCGATTTGCGCCGGCGCTAGCGGCGCTTTTTACCGCGCTTGCCACGGGTGCAATTGCCAAAAGAATTTGCGCGCTACCACACATTGGTTTGATCGCAACGGCGGTGCAACTCACGCTTCTTTTCCCTTGGGTTTTTGGCAATGTTGCCATTCTTGATGGAATGTTCAGCGCGTTCATCACGGTCTGCGTTGCGTTCTTTGTCTACGGTGCGACTGATCCTGAGCGCCGATGGCGCATATTCTTCTTCACCCTAAGCGGCGTCGCGGCTGCGGGCGCGTTCTTGACCAAAGGATTTCTTGGACTTGCGTTTCCCGCCATCATCGCGGGCGGTTGGCTGATCTGGCAAAAGCGTTGGCGTGACCTACTGCTGTATCCACTTGTTCCCATGATCTCGGCGGTCTTTATTTCAGCGCCGCTGATCATTGAAATTCATAAACACAATCCAGGCTTCTGGGATTATTTCTTTTGGGTGGAGCATGTGCGCCGCTTCACTTCGCCCGACAGCAATCAACATCCAGAGCCCTGGTGGTTTTTTCTGCCCATGCTTCCTGTTGGCGCTATGTTGTGGACTTTGAACATTGGAAAAGTGTGGAGCGGATTTCGCACATCACTTTTTCGTGGCTGCGGCGCTTCTCTGTGCGCGGCGTGGATTGGCTTGCCCTTACTACTGTTGTCGGCGAGCAGCGGAAAACTGCCAGCCTATATTTTGCCTATTTTCCCCGCATTTTCCATCGTGATCGCAATTTCATTGCTGGCCTATTTCAGCAAGACCACAAAGACAACGTTCACCGATCAACTTGGCCGGTGGCTTCTTGTGGCTGCGGCTCTATTGAGCGCATCATTTATTCTGACGGGCTATCAGTGGTTATATGCGGATCATTTATGGCGCGACAATTCCACGTGGCGCTTTGGATTGCTTGCGCTTGCGCTTCTTGCGTGGGCGGCGCTTGATCATTGGGCGCAGCGCCCTCATGTTGCTGCTCATCGCCTGATGCGAATGGCGTTTTCACCCGCCCCTATGCTCATGATTGCCGGCCTGCTGTTGCCCGATGCGTTAATTGAGAAAAGTAAAATTGGCGTGGAGACGTTGCGCGCCCAATCGCAGGACCTTGCGCAAGCACACACTCTGATTGTCGATGCAAATATGGCGACCTGCGTGGCTTACTCCACCAAAAGATTTGACATGACCTTTATTGGTCCTGGTGGCGAATTGGACAATGAATTGAAGTTGCCACTTGAACAAGCGCGCTTCATTACGCGCGAGCAAGTGTTGGCGCAAGTTGCGTTGGCGCAAAAAACTGGCTCCGTTGCTTTAGTGATTATGCGCAATGATTTAAAGGCTTTTCATGCGCCGGGCGCGCCAACGCCGCAAAGTGAATTCATAGACGGAGATGTTTCCGTGGCGCTCTTTGCGCAGGCGAAATAACGCGCCGTTACGCCAACAGTTGATCCACCAACACGGCGCACGGAGTGGAGTGGCGATATTCAAATCCAAGCTTGGAATAAAATGGCTTCGCCTCATCGCGCGCGTCAAGCAACAGCGCTGGAATGCCTAGGCGTTTGGCCTCGCGCGCTACAAATTGCAACATGGCTCGCCCCGCCCCGCCGCCGCGGCATGTCTTGGTCACCACCAAATCATCCACGCGCAAATGCGAACCGCGGGACAGGCCGTGGTTGTGATGAACACCTGCGAGTGAAATTAATTTTCCATCGGCGAATCCGCCAACAAGTCTGTAGCCATTGGTCGACGCAATGGCGCGCACCGTCAACACAAAAGTGTCGCGCATTAATTCATTGCGCAGTTCATGCATAAGATCAAATGCGCGGTCAATGTCTTGGTCCGATTCAAGCCAGCGAAAGACATAAGGACTTGCGTTGATCATGGCGTCAACTTACCAATGTTTGCGAAGTGATTCTTGCGGCAACGCTTGGGCGTTTACTTGGGCGTTTACTTGGGCGTTTACTTGGGCGTTTACTTGGGCGTTTGCTTAAGCGTTTACTCAAGCATGCAGGCGCGTATTTGCCAAAACATAATTGCCAGCCATCAAGGAACTTCGGACATCCACGAGGCTGGGTCTTTACCCATTTTCTCGCCTAAATCAGCCAAGTTTTCCATGGTTTCCTTAATGAATATGCCTTCTTGCGGCGGACGCCA
>CAIWNO010000016.1 GCA_903914045.1 uncultured bacterium
AAATTGGCAATCATGTTGTTGCGTATGTCAATCTTGACATGGCGGCAATGGGACCAAATTTGTCCATCTCCCTGACTCCGGAATTGACGCAAGTTGCAAAGGACGCGGCGGCACTTGTTCCAGCGGCTCGAAATCCATCGGAAAATGCCTTAGAAATCATGTTGAAGAATCACAAGAGTGATTCTCTTTTTGGACAACTGGGTGGTGGAAGCGACCATGTGGGGTTTGTGTGCCGGATGGTGGTTCCAGCGATTTCAATTTCCGCCGCCGGTTCAGAGGGAACGAGTTACCACAGCAACTATGACACTACCGCGTGGTACCGCGCCACGGTTGGCGAGGACTATGAGCCCGCGCTGTTGGTGACGCGCGCGACTTTGTCATTTGCCGCCCTTATGTCAAATCAAAAATCACCGCCGTATCAGTTCAATGAAATTGGGCGGCTTGGTTTGGGCGCCTTGGAAGGACTTGCACAATTGGCAACCACTGATCAAGAAAAGTCGGCGGTTGAATCACTTCGTCCATTGCTTGTGACATTGCAGAACCAAGGCGATGTCATTGATCGGGCGATACAGCAACATCAATCACTTGACGCTCAATCAGAGCAACGGATGATTGATGGCACGCATAAATTCTTGAAGGCGTTTCAAGATCAGGCTGGATTGCATGATCGACCGTGGTATAGAAATATGTGGATTGCAACTGATCCAATGAATAGTTATGCCGCCAGTGTTTTTCCAATGATGCGTGAAGCGCTGCAAGCGCACGATCAAGCCCAGTTGAATGAGGCGGTGACTCGAACCACTGCAGCCATACAAAGGGCCTCTACGGCGGCGGATTTGATGCTTTTGGGGTTGCGTTCCAGCGACGCTATTCGCTGATCAAAACCAAGTTGTGTGGCGTAAACTCAGCGCATGCCGCAAATGAAATCACCAATTCAAGATGTTTGGAAATGCATGCTCCTTGGTTTGTTCATGGCCACAACTGTGCGCGCGCAAACAGTTGCTCCAACAACCGCATCGGGCGCCACTTCGCAAGCACAAAGTTCATCGGTTTCCATTACGCCTCCGCTGATTGACTTTGGCGCGATCAAACCCGGCTCGCGTCAGAAGGGTGAATTTACAATTAAGAACAACGGCTCGACCGCCGTTAAAATTGAATCGGCTTTTCCAAGTTGCAAGTGCACCACCATTTCTGATTTAGCTGGGAAAGAAATTCCGCCTGGAGGCGAACTTCCATTACTCGCATCGCTTGATGCGCCGCGAACTCCTGGTGAAAAAGACGCGAAAGTATTTGTCACTATTGCCGGAAGTTCACAACCGTTGATCGCCAAGATGCAAGGCGTGGTGCAGTTGCCGTTGCTGGTGCAGCCTCCGTACATTGACGCTCTGAAAGGAAAATTGAAGGGGGTGGTGGAAATTTCAAATCCAACCAAGGCGCCATTTCACATTCTTTCTTGTGATGGTGTGGCTCCAAACTTTGTCGACTTTGATCCCTCCAAGGACGCCGCGCGAGACACCTATCGGGTGCGTTGGGATTTCTCGCTTGTGCCCGATGGACAACTTCAGCAATGGTGGTGCGTTGAAACAGATGTGGATGATTGTCCGATTGTTCCATTTCGAATTCGCCACGAAACGACGG
>CAIWNO010000017.1 GCA_903914045.1 uncultured bacterium
CAAGGATGAATTGCCGCCCGCGGATTTCCGCAGTTTGATGGGCTTATTGGCTTCACAAGCCATTGGTGGCCTGGGTGGCTACACCGATCCACAAGGTCGCGTCATGGTGGACATCATGGGCGCAAAGTTTGCCATTGATCTTATTGGGGTGCTGCAGGAAAAGACCAAGGGCAATCTTGCACCCGAAGAAGAAGCTGAACTAAGTGAAGTGCTGGGTGAATTGCGTTCGCGCTTTGTGCAAATTGCGCAGGCCGTCGCGGCGCGCATGAAAAGTGGTCAAGGCGTTGAAAGCATGAGCGCTGGCGCCCCCGCTGGATCACGCAAGGCGCCCGATGCTGGCGCCGGTCCAAAGCTGATCATTCCGTAAGCGGCGTGCGATACAAATTTCATACGCGTGGCAACGTGTTTTTTGATTTCGTGTTTCGCTGTCGCCACTTTCGCGCGCCAACACATTAGCGAAACAACATCGCCGACAAAAGGCGCTCCATGGGCGCGTAGTACAGCGACAAATACGCGCCAACAAAGTACATCACAATTACGCCCAACAACACGCGGTCCTCGATCAATGTCTGCAGTGGCTTGTCTGACAAACCCAAATTGGCGCGGCGATAAAAGCGATGAATGCTAATGGCCACAAACGGCGTGAGCAGCGCAAGTCCAAGCGCGCGGCTTCCATACAAGCTATTGGCGTGCTCTGACAGCGTGTACATGAGATAGGTCACCAGAACCAGGCACGCGCTGAGCGCCAGCAACCAATTCAATTCATCGCGTGTGTCGTAGCCGGCGCGCGACTTCCAGTGCATGATTTCCCCATGTTTGACGGCATTTTCAGCGGAAGCCTTGTCGCACAATCGCTTGGTGAAACCAAGAAACAGCGTGAGAAAGAAGACGCACAGCAAAAGCCAAATTGAAATCTGCACTTGAATGCTGGTGGCGCCCGCCGCGGCGCGCAGACAGAAGCCAGTTGCGACAATGGCAACGTCCACAAATGGCGTCACTTTGAAATACACGTTGTAGAGAAGTTGCAAGCCAACATAACTCAACACAATTACGCCAGTGTTGGCGTTGACGCTCCATGCAATAAACGTGCCCACTATGACAAGAAACAGGCCCGCGCTTATGGCGGCTGACATACTGACCGCACCCGAAGCAACTGGTCGCGTTCGTTTTATGGGATGCTTGCGGTCTTCTGCGGCGTCAAGCGCGTCGTTCATGGCGTAGGTTCCAGAGGCCGTCACGCAAAATGCAATGAAGGCCCACGCCAACTCGACCCACTTTTGTCCCACAACATCCGTTGGCGTGTCACGACCTTGGCTTGAAAGCCAAAAGACCATGGGCAGCAATACAAAAATATTCTTAACCAAATCGCCGGGGCGAAATAAAGAAACCCAATTCTTCATGCGTTATTCATCGGACAAATTGGCTATCGCTCGACAGACTTTCAACAGGATGACCATGAAATTTCATGGCCATTACACGCACGCTTGCAAAGGCGTATTCATTTGCGTCCAACATCAAGCCACTCTAAAAATGCCTGTTTAAGCGCCTTTAAAATAGCGTTTGCAATATGCGGCGCATCATGAAACAGTGCAAGTCTTGCGCACGTCACCCGCCTCAACGCGCTCAATCTTCAACGCCAAGCCAGTGTCGCTGCTGACTTCGATCAACACGCCTGATACGCGCACTTCACCAGCCGAAACTTCATACTGCACCGGCAGCGCAGTGGTCATGTGGTGCACCACGCGGCTGGCGTCGCGTCCAATCACGCCGTCACATGGACCGCACATTCCAACATCAGTAATAAAGGCCGTGCCACCAGACAATATGCGCTCGTCCGCGGTGGGCACGTGCGTGTGCGTGCCAATCACAGCGGCCACTCGGCCATCAAGGTGGTGTGCCAGCGCGGCTTTCTCGCTGGTCACTTCCATGTGTGCTTCGACAATCACAAGCGGACGTTTTTCTGGAAGTTCTTTCAGCACGCGGTCGACCGTGGCAAAAGGATCATCAGCGGGCAGCGGAAAATAAATCCGCCCAAGCACGGTGGTCACAAACACGTCGCGCGGGCGACCCGCCGCCGCCGCAATGCGAACCCAGCGCTTGCCTGGGGCGCGATCGGACAAATTAGCTGGCCGACAGACCGGTATGGATGGATCTTCCAAGGCCGAAGTAATTTTGGGATCGCGGTAAACATGGTCGCCCAACGTCACGGCGTCGGCGCCCGCGTCGCGCAAGGCCTGCAACAAATCTGGTGTAATTCCCGAGCCATTACGAATGTTTTCGCCGTTGACAATGACTACGTCGGCGGAATATTTTTCACGCATGATGGGCAAGTGCTTGGTCACCGCGGCGCGCCCAGGCGCCCCTACCACATCACCAAGAAATAAAATTCGCATTGGACGCGCCATAGTGGTTACACTCTACATCAAGCGTGGACTTTCCATTGGTGAAATTCCCCGCTCATTGAAATTCAACCATGAGCACAACGGCATTTCATAATGGCGACAAGGTTCGCCATAACGCTCGCCCCGAATGGGGCATTGGTTCTATTTTGAAAGTTGAAATGTTGACACGCGAAGGCAAGCCCGATCAGCGCTTGTGGATTCGCTTTCCAAACATTGGAACCAAGACGCTGTTGGCCAGCGCGGCGGATTTGGAAATCACCAATGAAATTGTGGCGGATGTCGCGCAATCCATTCACGCGCGGCCAACGCTGGCGCAAGTGGAAATGAAACGCGAAGGCGGCTGGCTTGGCAAGGCTAGCGCCGACAAGCCCGAAGCCGTCATGACCGCGCTTACTCCGCAAGCCACCGATCCATTTCTAAGTTTGCGCAAGCGTTTGGAAGTCACGCTGTCGCAATATCGTTTCGAAGCCACCGGCGCGCGCCTGGTGGATTGGGCCGTGGCGCAAAGCGGAATTGATGATCCATTGAGTCGCTTCAATCGCCAAGAACTGGAGCAATTCCACTCCAAATGGCGCTTTGAACTGGACGCTCACTTGGGGAAATTATTAATGGAATGCCGCCGCGAACCCGATGTTTTGGCGGGTGAACTTTCCAAAGCGCCGCCATTGGCGCAGCGCGCCGTGCAAAAAATTCGCAGTATGCGCTAAGCCCGTCACGTTGCGTTTGTGGGGCAAACATATTCAATTTCACGGCTGGTTTAATAACGCGTTGGCCCTGTTCCGTCTGCGCAGGCGTGAATTCAATAATTCATCTTTCAACCGCACACAAAGGTTGCCATGGCGTTTTTTATTACAGATAGTCATGGCGGAGGGTGCTGTATGAAAAACAATTCGATGGAAAACAAAATGAAGGAAATGATCGACTCGCTCTACACCACTTGCTTGGGCGCGCATGACGTTGCGCCGCAACAACAAATTCAAGCGCGCGAAGCGATCGACGC
>CAIWNO010000018.1 GCA_903914045.1 uncultured bacterium
AACCACTGGTTGCTCTTTCAAACGCCGACGCAATTTCAACTCCAGCAAATCTGGCTGATCTGGATATTGCACAAGCCACTGGTCGACCAATTCATCGGTGAGATCAACCGTTGGTTTTTTTACCTTTGGCCAACGCGCGGCCACCAACACGGTCTGTGCTATCTGCGATGGTTCTCCAACTTGTTTCGCCAAGAATGTCGCAAGCGCATCCAGTCTTTCTTGCTCCGCCTGGCGCGTGGCCAGTTGCAACTTTGGATCTTGAGCGCGAATGGTGTCGGACAATTTTTCCAACGATGGCTCTGGGGCTAGACCCCACTGCTTGACTTGCTCGGTGGCCCACGCAATAAAGCCTGCGTAAAATTCGTCGCCACTCACGCCAACTGTTTCTTGAAATGCGTTGCTCTCATCCAAACCTTGCTTGTACTTTTCAAGCAATTTCGGCACGGAATCAGCGCCCCACTTGCCTTGCAAATATTCCACCATCCAACACCCTTGCGCGTACGCCAACGGCCTGTCTTGCGGCGACTCTGGCCGCACAAACGCCCACTTTATTTTGTCCAGCGTGAATAACTTTCCGTTGGCCAACGCCCGCGCAAGCATTTGACATGTTTCAAAAGTTCGCGGCTTTGTTTCCATGCTCACCGCAAGCGCCTCCGTAAGCCAATGCGGAATTCTATTTTCGGTTTGACTGAGCGTCACCGTGTGCGTGTATTCATGACGCAACACTTGCAACCAATCAAACAAGCCAAGATGTTTTTTTGGATTGCCCTCCATTGGAACTTCAAACGCAATCACGGGGCCGGTGGCGGCGGCCATGGTGTGAATGCCAGGCATGCCAGTAATGCGCACCGCAAAAAATTCGTGGTCGGGTAAAACTTCTATGGTGGTCTTGCGCGCGGGCTCGTGCGCAAATCGCGTGGTGACATCGGCGTGCATGAACTCAAGCGCGTCCGGCATAAGTTCCGCCACCACCTCATCAATTCCTGGCTTCACACGAATGCGAAAGTGCGGCGATTCAATCACCTTCCATTGTGAAAGCTCATCCATCAGCCACAACCCAAATGAACTTCGCGTGTCAAATGGATCCAATTCAGCGGCAGCTTTCAAGGCCGCCACGGCTTCATCATCGCGCCCGGCCTGCATGAATAAATAACCAAGCTCGCCGCGCGGATCGCTCCAAAATGGCTCGCGGCGAATGGCTTCTTCAAGCGCGCGTTGACCCCATTCATATTGCCTGTTCAAACTCAATGTGCGGCCAAGCGTTGCATACGCCAACGCGCTGCCGGGAAATTTCTGGTCGAACTCCGCTAATCGTTGCTGCGCAAGTTCTGGATTCCAACGACGACCAGCCACCGCCGCGCGCAGTGCAAGCGCTTGCGGCATGTTTGGTTCGCGCGCAAGCAAGCCATCAAGAATCGCGTCGGCACGCTCGGGGTCATCCGTCAACAACGCTCGCTGTGAATCAAGCAAGTCGGCCAATGGATGCGTTGGATTCAGCAATCGAAGTCGATCCGCGGCGCGCGTTGCGGAATCAAAATCAAAATTGTTCAACGCCACTTCGCCAAGCGCAAACCAGGCACGGCTGCAACGCGGATCAAGCGAAAGTGTTTGCCACAAAGCTGGCACACCTTGCGCACGATTGTGTCGATCGACCAACAACAATCCCTCTTCTAGCGGCGCCAGTGGATCAAGCCGATCCGCCTCGCGCGCGCGGCCCAATTCATCCACGGCCACCTTCCATTCTGCCGCGGAAAGTGGCTGCAATTTGGCAAGCGCCATGGTTGCTCGCGCCGACATTCGCAAAGCACTCGCGTCAACTTTGGCGTCCCCTTGATCCAGTTCGTCGCGCATGGCCTGCAAAATAATTTTGGCGTCGTCTTTTTTCCCAAGCCACACCAACGCGTCCGCGCGGATCAATTTGCATTCGGGTTCATCGCAACCCGCCAACATCGACAGCGCTTGATCCGCCTGACCGCGCCACAACAACGCTTGCGCGCGAATGGACACAGGAGCATCTGGCGACTCAAGCGACGCGTCTTGCAATTTCCAAATCCGCAACGCCACCTCGGCTTTACGAGCGGTTGAATTCAAATCATCATCGGACCATTGCCCGTGGCGAACGCGCATGTCGCTTCGCTCATTGGGTTTCAGCCAAGGCTGGTTCATAGCCTTCACAACCGCGGGCGAAACTTCCACGCGCGCGGGAACCAAATCTGGTTGCTGCGCGCAAACCAAGGAGGTCATGAACAACGCTAATGCAAACACCAACGCCGAAGTTCTTGTGTTCCTCGCCAAAACATTCCCAACACGCGCATTAAAAAATAGTTGGTCCATGAAGCACTTTAGGGCGTGGCTTTGTAAGGACGCACATCCTTGCGCCACGCCACGCCATTTGACGTTGACGCCGGTGGTTCCGTTGCCAACAACGCCGTCGCGGAATCATCAAGCGCCTTATTCACTTCTATTTTTGTCAGCAACAGAATTTTTTCATCGCCACCTTTGGTCGTGGCTTTCACCGCGACAGGCATAAGCGTGGTCAAGTCGTACCACACGCATATGTCGCCAAGATCTGGGTCAACGCCGGCATTTTGTTTTGGATGCAACGCAAGGCCTTGGATATTTTCCAGCCGCTTCAACAATGGCTCCACCGGCTGCTCCGCAAATTTCAATTCAAATCGCTGTAAAACCTGCTCTTTTTTCTGGCCAATGGGAATTGGAATTGGCCCCTCGCCAATACGCAGCGGATCAAGTTGCTCGCCGGGCGCAACCAATTCACGCGCGATCAATTGATGACGCTGATCATCAAATTCAAAAAGCCAATCGCCAGAAAACACAAATCGCTGACGCTCCGTGGTCGCGTGACCCGATGCGTCTATGAGTTGATCAAACATGATCGCCAGTGTTCTGCTTTTCAACTGGCCCGCTATTTGCGCCAGCACAATTTGACCAGTGCGTCGCTCACGATTTTCACTGACCGCGTCCACGCGGTCGTAAATTACATTGGCGCGAAAAGTTGAAATGGTGTCGCCCGCTATTTCAAGCGCGCCCAACATGGCTTCGGGTGTTTCAAATTTTTTAGGCTGCGCAACCGCTGGAACAACCGCATTCACAACCGTGGGCACTTTGGTGGCCGTTGTTTCTAGCGCCATTGCGCCAACATCTTTGCGCGCGGAAATTGTTTCAACACCGCCGTTCTGCGCTGGCGCCGCGGCGCATGCGCTCAATACGACACATGCAAAGGCGCCCACTCGCATCACAATTTCACCTGGTCCACAATATCCAAACCAAACGCGTGCAATCCAGGCATGGAACCCTTTGGATGATTGGTCAACAAACGAAGTTTAGTTAATCCAAGATCGCGCAAAATTTGTCCACCCACACCAAACTCCCGCAAATCCATTGGATGAACGCCAGCTGCCACGCCATCAGGTCGCGTTAAATCCGGCGCGTTGGGGTCATCTTTTTCTGGCCGATGAATGCGCTGCAAGCGATCTGGCAAATCAAACCCGCTGCCCTCGCTGCGCAAATACACCAACACGCCGCGCCCATCTTTGGCAATGGCGCGCAACGCGGATCGAATTTCACTCTGTCCGTTTCCATCTTTCCCGTTCTTAAGCGTTCCAAACACATCGGAAAAAATATCGCGCCGATGCATGCGCACCAAGGTTGGCTCGCTTTGTTTCACCACCGCGCCCGCGCTCATGCGCCCCACTCCGCCAGTGGTGAACGCAATGTGCGGCAACGCATCAACTGAACTTCTCCAGGCGAACAAACGAAAGACACCCTCGGGAGTTTCAATGTCTTCGCCATCGTGCGGCTCAACGCGCGTCACCATCACTTCGCGCGCAAGCCGCCACTGAATCACCTGCTCCACCGAGCACATCTTTAACTTGTGTTCAACACACATCGCCTTCAACTCCGGCATGCGCGCCATGTCGCCGTCCGGCTTCACAATTTCAATAATCGCCGCGGCGGGTTGCAGGCCAGCAAGCCGGCACAAATCAACGCTGCCTTCGGTTTGACCAGTACGAACCAGCACGCCGCCATCGCGCGCGCGCAACGGATTCACA
>CAIWNO010000019.1 GCA_903914045.1 uncultured bacterium
AGCGGCATGCCAGTTCCGCCAATTTATATTTTGCAAGAGGATGCAATCAACGCGTTCGCCGCTGGTCAGAATCCGCAAGACGCCGTTCTTGGTTTCACCCGTGGCGCCATCACGCAATTGAACCGCGATGAATTGCAAGGCGTCACCGGACATGAGTTCAGCCATATTGCGCACAAAGACACGCGTTTAAATTTACGCATTGCGTGCGTGGTGGCTGGTGTCATGTTGATCGCGCTGATTGGTCGCGTCATGCTTCAGGTTGCCGGGCGCATTGCCACGGTTCCAAACATGTCAAGCAAAAAAGATAATCGCGGCAGCGCGGCGCTTATGTTTTTAGCGATTGGTCTTGGTCTTTTAATTGTTGGCGGCATTGGCGCGTTCTTTGGGCGGCTTCTTCAAGCGGCGGTAAGTCGTCAACGCGAATTTCTTGCGGACGCTTCGGCGGTGCAATATTCCAGAAATCCCGCGGGCATTGCCGGTGCGCTTCGCCGCATTGGTGGCTTGCCTTTCACGCCAATTCAATCGCCAACCGCTTCGGGTTTGAATCATTTCTTTTTTTCAAAGTCAATTCACTCATGGCTTTCCACGCATCCTCCACTTGCGGAGCGAGTTCGACGCATTGAACAAGGTGGTTTTGTTGGAGATGTTGTCCACGATGCGGCGCAAGCAACTCTTATTGATTCAACTCGTGCCGCGCCCTTGACACGCTCTGTGCCAAGTGACGCGGCTGAATTAACGGCGGGATTTATGGGTGACAACACGATTCCATCCGCGCTTGTTTCTTCAGAACGTTCCCCTGAATCTTTTTCAACTCCAAGCGTTGCAACACACGCAAGTGGTCGCATGGTGACACGGCGCGATGTTCTTGAAGCGACCCTAAGCAAAACCGTGACGCAAGAATCTCTGCGGGGAGCGCGCGCGTTGTTGCAAAAAATTCCCGCCGCCGTGCAATCGGCAACGCGTGAACCACTGGATGCCCAGGTGGTTTTGTTGTTGCTTGTCACAGGTACGCAAGCCGGCGCTCAAGAAAAAGTGCGCAATCTTGCGCTTGAATGTCTTGGTCAATACGTGCTTGCAAGTTGGAACCAACTTGCCACAAGCGTGGTTGGTTTACCCGATGAAATTAGGCTTGTTGTGCTTGATCTTTGTGTTCCAACATTGACACAATTAACTAAGCAGCAATATCTAGCGTTTCGCACAGCGTTAACCGCGGCCATGCGCGCGGACGAAGGGATTGATTTATTTGAATGGATGACACGCATTGTTCTAACCCGAAGAATAGAAACACGCTTTGGCGCGTTGTCACAACACGTTTCAACTCGTTCCATGCAGGAGTGTGCGCAATCAATGCAAATTGTGTTGGGAACCTTGGCGCGGGCGGGCGGTTCAAATCACTGCGCACGTGCGTTTGATCTTGGTACCGCGGCGTGCGGGTTGCATGGCTTGGAGCTTCCGGGCGCAAAAGACTGCACGCTTGACGCCCTACATTTTGCGCTTGAGAAACTTGACGCGCTCACACCGCGCGATCGAAAAATTCTTTCCGACGCTCTTGTCGCTGTTGCCACAGCCGACGATGTGGTGAACACGCAGGAGTTGTTATTGCTTCGAGCGTTCGCGTATCGCTTGGATATTCATTTGCCAATTCTGTAACGGCACAACCTTGTTTCACATCCAGTCCCAATCACCCGCCGCGCCGCGGGACTGTTTTGCGCGGTTTATTTTTTAGAGTGATCACGAAGATTCACTGTTGCTCGTAATATGCCCCCATGATTCTTCGAGTCACAATTGTTTTATCTTTGTTTTTTGTCGCGGCTTCGTGCGCTTCGCCACAGCGCCCTAAAACAATTGCGTCAAGTGATACAAAAATGCCTCAGCTTGTTGGTCGATGGGTTTTTTCCCCTGGCGATAGTTCTTTAGCACAAGAAACGAATGCCGAAAAATCAGATGAGGCAATTGAAAGTCCTATTGGTGCGACACTTTCTTTGGGCGAAGGTGGAGTCATGACCGCGCGTGCCGCGGAATTTGTGAGGCGCGGAACCTGGAAAATAGTTTCAGGTTCTTTGAAAATGATTATTGATCCTCCACCAGAGCGGCGGGAACTTTCATTTGTTCCACTTGTTGAATTGGATCGACTTACACTTACGGGTGTTGATGGTGTTGTGTTGATGTACCACCGAGATATCTTCATAGCTCTTCCAAATAAAATGCAATCACCGCTCCAAGAAGAAGCAACCGATGATGCAGAAAAAGTTGAGCAACAATAGTTTTTCCCATGAATAATCCCCTTCCACAAATTTGGGTCATTCGCCACGCGGAAACTGAATGGAGTTTAAATGGCCGACACACGGGTCGAACAGATATTCCCTTGACCGAACGCGGCAACCAAGCCGCTCTTGAATTGAAACCGTGGATTAGCGCCATGCAGTTTGGAACCGTTCTTTCAAGTCCGCGCACGCGCGCTGTTCACACCGCCCAGTTGTGCGGGCTTGATAAACAAGTGCAAATTGAGCCACTTTTGGCGGAGTGGGATTACGGCGACTACGAAGGTTGGACATCGCTTGAGATCGCCACAAAAAATCCGGGTTGGGATTTGTGGCATCACGGCTGCCCTAGTGGCGAACACTTGTCGGATGTTCACAAGCGCGCCGCGCAATTGCTTGATCGCTGCAAATCACTGACCACAAACACGGCCTTGTTCACGCATGGACATTTTTCGCGCGTGCTTATTGCCACATGGCTTGAATTGCCAGTGACGCGTGGCAGAAGTTTTGCAATTCGCGCCGGCAGCGTTAATGTGCTGGGTTGGGAACATATCAACAAAGTCATTTGGAGCATGGGCGCGGTTCCGTCTGGACCCGGAGTTGGTCGGTGACAACGCCGACGCGCGAATTGGTTCTTCTTGAATATTCAAGTGGCGGTCACGTTGAAACCAACGAGCATGTTGTGGCCACCATCACGCTGAATAATCCAGATCGCCGCAACGCGCTTGATCATGACATGTTCGACGCGCTAGAAAGTGCGCTGAACAATGTGCAAAAAAAATGCGCGACATATCCGTTTTTGAATAAAACAAAACCTGTCGCTTTGGGTGAAAAAAAGGCGAATCAATTTACTCCCGCGAGCAACGCTTCCAGCGATTCCCCCACTCGTGTTGTTGTTCTCTGCGCCAATGGTCCCGCATTTTGCGCCGGCTTCAATCTTCACACCGTGGCCAACGATGCCTCCGAAGCGCAACCCGTGCTTGCTGGTTATTTACATCGACTTCACCACTGCATTGACATGATGACGCAACTGCCAGCCATCACTATTGCCGCCGTGTCTGGCGCCGCTCTTGCTGGTGGTTGCGCGCTTGTGTCCGCGTGTGATTTTGTCATCGCCACGACTGACGCCAAATTTGGATATCCAACACACGCTATTGGTTTATCACCGGCCATCAGTGGGCCAACACTGTCGTCGCGCATGGGCCTTGGCGCGGCGCGGGAGTTGTTGTTGGGTGGTGAACTTATCGGTGGCGTGCGCGCGTTTGAATTGGGTTTCGCTTCGCATCTTGCCGGCGCAACACCGGAGCACAACAACATGCCCGACCAAGTCGCTGCGCATAATTTTAATAGCGCGCTTGCTCAAGAAACCTCCAGGCTTATAAAAATATTGTTGGCCAAGGGTCCACGCGCGCTTTTCGCCACAAAGTGTTGGTTGCAACAACTTGATCCCTATTTACACCACACACATCGTGCATCGGCGCTTTCGGCCAGTGTGTCTGGTGTTGGTGGCGCAGAAAGCGTTGATCGAGTCGCCGCGATTTGGAAAAATCGTTCTAAGACAACTTGATCTGGTGTTTGTCCCCGCCACCAGATCGGCGCGCCAACAATATTTTTTGTGCGCCACTAGATCAGCGCGTCCGAAATATTTTTTGTACGCCATCTGGCTTCATGCGCGGGAAACCAATTCTTGTTTCATTTCGCTACTCTTTCATATATGAATGAGTTGGTCCAAATCAATTCAACGCCGGACGCCGCAGGAATTGCGCATATTTCGCTGAACCGGCCCGAAGCGCGCAACGCGCTCAGCTTTGAACTTATAGAACAACTTGAACGCGCCGTGGCCACGGTGGCTGCGGATTCCGCCGCGCGCGTTCTCATTCTTTCGGGCAACGGAAAATCGTTTTGCGCCGGCATGGATCTTCGCGGCGTGTTACATGACGCACAAAAAATGGGTCTCATGTTGCACGGACTGGCGCGTGTTGGCTTGGCGCTTCGCAAACTTTCTATTCCGGTCATTGCAAAAGTTCAGGGCGCCGCAATTGGTGGTGGGTGCGGTCTTGTGGTCGCGTGTGATTTTGCGTTCACCCATGAGCAATCCAAATTGGGCTATCCAGAAGTCGATCTTGGCGTGTGTCCCGCGGTGGTCGCGCCGTTTCTCATTTCTAAAATTGGCGCGGGTCGCGCGCGAACGCTTCTTCTTGCGGGCGGACTTGTTGATGGTAAAGAAGCGGTTCGAATTGGTTTGGCGACGCATTTGGTTTCCACGGATCAGTTGGATGCGGCCACAAATGACTTCGCCCAAAAATTATCTTCTGGTGGTCCAAGGGCCATCGCCGCCACAAAGCGCCTGTTGCATGAGCTTGATGGTTTGATCAACGAGCCTATTTTAAAAAACGCCGCCACTCTTTCCGCCGAAATTATTTCTGGCCACGAAGCGCAAGAGCGTCTGCGCGCCCGTTTTGAAACACATCAAAAGTAAACCATGAGTGACTCTCCGCTTCCAATTCAAATTCGCGCCGACAACATCGCGGTGCTTTCACTTATTCCAAATCCAAACAAGCCGCGCGGTGGCGTTGTTGTGCTTGATCGTTGGTTGATTGATTCGCTCGACGCGGCCCTGCGCCAACTTTCTCAACAAGATCTCTCTGGCCTTATTTTGCAAAGCACAAGCGAGCGCGTGTTTGTGGCGGGCGCGGATCTTGCGGAAATTGACGCGCTCAACGACGCGGATCTTGATCTGTATTTGCGCGCCGGAAGCGTGGCGTATGGCCGCATCAGCGCCCTTGCATTCTCCAGTGTCGCCATTATTCACAAGGCCGCGCTTGGTGGCGGTCTTGAACTTGCCATGCATTGCGACGCGTTGATTGGCGCGCTCCCCGCGCCTGGTGAAAAAAGTTGGAAGGTTGGGCTTCCAGAATGTGGTCTTGGAATTTGTCCTGGTTGGGGCGGCACCATGATGTTGGCCGCGCGCATGGATATTTCAAAAGCCATCACCTCCACATGTGTTGGCGCGCCATTTGATGCAAGCGATATTCCAGCCGGTCTGTACGCAAAAAATATTGGCGCGAGTGAATCAGCCGTCGATGTCGCGGCCGCCTGGATACATGCAAATCCAAAAGTTCAAACTCGTCGCTCGCCTCTTTCGGTGGCGGACGAACAATTTCACCAAGCAACCACCACGGCGCTTGAGCATCTTGAAAAACAACTGCCAAACACGGCGGCCGCGCGCGCGGTTGTGAACGCCATTCATGTGGGTTTGCAACATGGCTTCCAAGCCGGCGTGTTGTGCGAGCAAAAACATCTTATTGAGTTGCGACATACTCCCGAAGCCCGCGCGCGCCTTGATGCGTTTTTGAAGCGATAAATACAGGGCGCCCGCCGTGTGTATGTATATTTATAAATTTATTACATTCTGCGCGCTTGGGGGTTGATCCTTCTCGCTTGTCGGCGTTGAATAGACGTCCACGCAACACACACACCAAGGAGTTCTTTATGGCCGCCACCAATCTTGCCACTGATTTGAAAAACGTTTCTGAAAAAGACCGCAAACAAATCGAGCAAGCGCAAGAAATGCTTGGACCAGATCCAGAAAAGATGGGTCTGGTTAAAAATTATTTCTGGGGCAACTTCCGCGAGAGCGTGGCGTTTCCATATCCAGAACTTGCCGCCGATGAAACCGCGCGCTGCGATCAACTTCTTGCCGCGCTTGATCAATATTTAAAAACAGAACACCCGGCAATTGAAATTGATCAGAAGCAAGAAATTCCAGATTGGGTTGTAAGGCGCTTGTTTGATTTGGGCGCGCTTGGCATGACCATTCCAAAGGAATATGGAGGAGGCGGATTTGGTATCACCAGTTACAACCGCTCACTTGAACTCATTGGGCGCTATTGCGGCAGCACCGCAGTGCTTGTCAGCGCGCATCAAAGTATTGGCTGCAAGGCCCTGATGCTTTTTGGAAACGAAGAGCAAAAGAAGCGCTTTTTAACAAGAATGGCCAAAGATTCTCTTTCCGCATTTTGCCTAAGCGAGCCCAATGTTGGTTGCGACGCGGGCGGCCAAGAAACACGTTGTGAAGTGAGTCCGTGCGGAAATTTTTACATTATCAATGGCGAAAAGAAATGGGCCACCAGCGCCGCGCTTGCAGGTTTCTTCACAGTCATGGCTAAACAAAAACTGAAAGACCCCAAGACCGGAAAAGAAAAAGACGCGGTCAGCGCTCTTATCTGCACACCGGACATGGATGGTGTTGAAATCTTCAGCCGCAATCGTTCCAAGTGCGGCATTCGCGGAACATGGCAAGCGCGCATCAAGCTCACCAATGTCAAAGTGCCAAAAGAAAATCTTCTTCACAAAGAAGGACGCGGCCTGAACGTCGCGCTCACGTGTTTAAATTATGGCCGTTGCACTCTCAGTGCGGGCATGTTGGGCGGCGCCACCTTCGCCTATGAACAAGCGTGTAAATGGGCTAAATATCGCTATCAATTTGATCGACCCATCGCGGAGTTTGACCTCATCCAAGAAAAAATCGCGCGCATGGGCGCGCGCCTCTACGCCATGGACGCCATTCTGTACATGACCACGGGTTTCCTTGATCGACATGACGACGACATTATGTTGGAAACCGCAATGTGCAAGGTGTTCTGCAGCGAAATGGGTTACCGCATTGTGGACGACACCATGCAAATCATGGGCGGCGAAAGTTACATGACCGAAAATGGCATTGAGCGAATTTGGCGCGACTCGCGCATCAACATTATTGTTGAAGGCGCCAACGAAGTCATGCACAGTTTCATTTTCGCCTACGGCTCCAAGCAACTTGGTGAATGGATGCTTTCCATTCGCGCCAATCCTCTCGGGGCCATCAGTAGCGCCGTTCAAATTGGTGGACAACTCTTTCTTGGTCTTCGTGGTGGTCTTCCAAAGGCGCAAGCACTGCATCCGCGCCTACGAAAGTTTGGTCTTTCAACCATGATGCACATTCGTGAGCACAGCCATCAAGTGAAGATGGCTTTCAAAGAACACGAGGAAAAATTAATCACCAACCAAACCGTGCAAGCCCGTCTTTCCATGTGCGCGCTATGGATTCACGCCGTGGTGTGCTCGCTTTCCAAACTTGACCGCGCCCTGCGCAACGGTCTTGAAGGCAGCGCGCTTGAACACGACATGGCCATGGTTGAACATTTGGTGGCCATGGCAAATCTTGAAATTCAGGCTGAAATTCGCTCATTGCACCACAACACGGATTCCACCATGAAGCGCGCCGCGGCCGCGGCCATGAAGCGTTCTGAACTGCTTGCAAATTCCGCGTACGCCATTCCAGAGCGCACCATGGATTTAAAGGCGCGCGGATCTGGCCACAAAATCAATCAATCACCCATTCCACAATTTGGTACGGGAAGTATTTTTGAAGGCGTCAAGGTTGGTAAATAATTTAGTGTTGAATGTTCTTTCTTTCTTCAATTCATATGGAAGGTTGCACACATGAAACTTTTTGAAACGCTCGCGGATCATGGACACGAACGACTTTGCTTTCACCACGATCCAGCCACCGGTCTTCGTTCCATCATTGCCATTCACAGCACCGTGCTTGGCAACGCGCTTGGTGGAACTCGCCGCTGGGCCTACACCGATGAGGCCGAAGCCATCCGCGACGTGCTTCGGCTTTCAGAAGGCATGACCTACAAATCTGCCGCCGCCGATCTTGCAATGGGTGGCGCGAAAAGCGTGATCTTGATCAAGCCGGGCCAAGCCGCCACCGAAGCCGAGGGCCGCGCCATGGGTCGCTTTGTCGACACCATGAACGGCGCGTACATCGCCGCGGAAGATGTTGGCGTGACTCCGCAATTTTGTGATTGGATGGCCGAAGAAACGCAACATGTCATGGGCGGCGAAACCGTGAGTCATGGTGGCGACCCAAGTCCATTCACCGCGAC
>CAIWNO010000020.1 GCA_903914045.1 uncultured bacterium
ACGAATGACTTCAGCGCCACTTCACCCAGTTGGGGATCAATGTCTTTCCACCACAACTGCGATTGACTTCGAAGCGCCAGAGCAAGTTGGGGCCAGGGACTTTCCGGAATCTCACGGCGAAAAACAACGGCGCAATCGGACTCAATAGCTCGATCAACAACCGCGTCAACACCGGCATACATGCCGATAAGTCGTCCAGGACCAACCAACACAGTGAAGCCGCCTTGAACAAGCGCGAAGGTTCCTTTGGCAGCGTCCCATGCGATCACGCTTGCCGCCGCCTCTTGCGTGGATGAAAGATCACCATCTTCTGTCACGACGCTGACCGTACATTTGGCCGCACCAACTGAAGCGGACCACGCTTGTGCAAGCGCCGTCCATTTTTCCAACATGTCATCCGAACACGTTGCCGAGTTGTTCAAATGGCTGAACGCATTTCGATTTGAAAGAGCCGCCGTTGGATTTGAAAACACATCATGACCGCTCGCCACCGAAGTACAGCAGCACGCCAGTGCCAGGAAACGCAAAGAGGCTTTCATGAAATCACCGCAGACAAAAAACTCGCCAGCAGAGCGCAACCACATCAAGACTTGTTTGCCATGGCCACATCGACATCTTTCTTTAAATTTTCAACGGCGCCCTCGTCAAAACCCATGTGAACCGCTGCAATTTTGCCCTCTGGAGAAATCACCACGGTGAATGGAATTCCCGTCAGTTGATAATCCTTGCCAGCCTTGTCATCGCCGTCGATCAAGGTTGGA
The DNA here is from genome assembly GCA_903914045.1 of uncultured bacterium. Lineage (GTDB taxonomy): Bacteria > Planctomycetota > Phycisphaerae > Phycisphaerales > SM1A02 > SYAC01. The sequence continues at coordinate 762 of CAIWNO010000020.1, forward strand.
AATGAAAATGCCTTGCCCTTCCAAAATTCGCTGACCAGTTTCACGCGCTCCGCGGCCGCATTGTCGCCAGGAGCAATGCGCTCCATAACATTCACGGCGTACACGGCGATTGGCTTGCCGCTTTCCTTGGCCCACTTGGCGAAGGTGTCAAGCAATGGAAGCCCCATCATGCAAGGTTTGCACCATGTGGCCCAGAAATCCAGCACCACGACTTTGCCTTTCAAGTCCGCAAGGGAAACTGTTCCACCATCGGTGGTTTGCAACGTGAAATTTGGAGCCACATCGCCCACATCAAATGGTTGATCAAGCGCGTCAAGCGACGCGGTCATTTTTCGGCCAGCTGCGTCAAATGCGATAGGCGTTGGAAGACCCGCGTCAAAAACCTTGCGATCAAATGTGACGGACATTGGCAAGCGCATTCCCGGTGGAAACTGTGGGTTGGTGAGTGACATATCAATTGAAGTCACCAGACCACTTTTGGAATCGACGTTGGCGACCACTTCCGTGCCTTGCGGATCAATCAACAAAATCTGATCAGGCTTGCCGTCAGTGCCCGCGCGAAATCCAGTAGGAACAATCATCGGATTCTGCCCCAACGTCAGCGCCGCGGCCGCTTCATTTGGGTCGCCACCAATTAAAATAAGCGTAGGCAAAGGCAATTTACCGCCCATGACTTCGCCCAACGCTTTCACAGCGCTGCCCTCCTGCTTCAGTTGCGCATACTTTGGACGGCCGTCCATTTCAACATAGACCTGATCCTTTAAGCGTGTCAGCGTAATGCCAGGCATGATGATCTTGGCGTCGCCACCTTTGGTTGCGATGAGTTGAATCTTCTGATCCTGACCTTGGAATTGCGGCGAGCGAATGGTCATGGTTTCTTCGATGGCTGGTAAAGCGGCGTACTTGACAGGCAGGCCCTTCACAGCGGCAACAGCTTTGGCTGCGGACGCCGCAGACTTTTCCTCAGCGGTCCAGTTGGTCGATGGCGCTGGCGCTTTGAATTCTGGTGGAACTTCCATTGGCGCGCCTTGCATTGGCGTGCCTTGCATTGGCTCGCCTTCCAATGGTTCGCCTTGCATATCATTTTGTTTATTTTGATCCGCACTTGGCGAGGCGGCTGGCGTTGCGGCTGGCGTTGCGGTTGGGGCTTGCGCCAAGCACACCGAAACGGCGCTCACATTGGCGCAGCAAATCATGCAAAGCAACACGGATAACGGCGACTTGTTCATGCGAACTCCACTTAAAAGATTTCATCGACTTCATTTCTTCACACGAAGAAATGTGTACTACTCATTCACTCTCGTCTTAACAATCAAGTATTCCAACACATGTTCCCATCGCTCTTTGATCAAGCGATGCGAGGAGAAAGTGTACGCTGTCTATTTGCGTTGGCAGGACCAAATCTGCGGCGATATCCGCCAACGGCTGCAAGACAAAAGAACGCGTAAACATGCGGGGATGTGGCAATATCAAGCCGGGTTCGCTGACTTCGTGCCGCCCACAGAACAGCACATCCAAATCAATCGTGCGCGGTCCGCCTTGCCCCTCAAGCGCGCGATTTCTTCCAAGAGATTGCTCTACGCGCATGCACGCGGCAAGCACGTCGTGCGGCGCCAGCGTGCAACGACCTGCGACCACAGCGTTAAGAAAGTGTCCGCCGGCGCGCTCGCCCACCGCGATTGTTTCATACACATTGCTGGCGCGAACGTTCGTCAGAACACCTTGGTCAATAATGGCGCGCAACGCGCGGCGCAACAATTCCATTCTGTCACCCATGTTCGAGCCAAGGGCGATGGCGACGAATTCATGGGCTTCAACGTTGGTGTTCAAAGTTTTCTCAGCTGACATTATTTGTGGGACTCCCAAATAATGGGCGCGGCAAACTCTTTCTCGCCTAGCAACGCCAAGCGCAACAACGCCAGCGCGGTCTTGGCGGCGCGATCGCGAACAGCCGCGCGTTCGCCAGGGAAGTGGAATTTTTTCACGGCTTCAAAGCGCGGACCGCAAATGCCAATGAACACTTCGCCCACTGGTTTTGTTTCGCTGCCACCACTTGGCCCGGCGATGCCAGTGATGCTGGCGGACCATTGCGTCTTAAGCAACGCCGCGCAGCCGCGAGCCATGGCCAATGCCACCGGCGCGCTGACCGCGCCATGCGCCACCAGAAGTTCATTGGGCACTTGCAGCACATCGATCTTTGCGCCGTTGGCGTATGTCACCGCGGCGCCGGCGAACCACGCGCTTGAACCGCTTTGCGTGGTGATGAAACTTGCGGTCAATCCGCCCGTGCAACTTTCCGCCAAAGAGACTCTTTCGCCGCGCAAAATAAGCAATTTTCCAAGCGCCCCCGCCAGCGTTTCTTGGTCGCGGCCAAAGGCGTATGGCGCCCACAATTGCTCAACCTCTTGCATGGCGCTTTCCATGGCGGCGTCAGTGGCGGCTTCATTCACGGCGCGAATGCGCGCGCTGACAATGGAGCCACTAGCCGTGGTTCCAATTAATGGATTGCGCTGGCGCGACATGCGCGCGCCAAGAATTTCCGCCAGAAAACTTTCGCCTTGACCAAACGAGTGCACCGCGGCGGTGGCCATGACGGCGCGCGGCAAGTGAGGCGCGACTTCGGTTTCAAACATGGGTTCCATTTCACGTGGCGGTCCAGGCAAGCACCAAATACGCGCGCGTCCAATACTGGCGTGCAAGCCAGGCGCGGTTCCCCAACTATTCTTCAAGCAACGCGCGCCCTTGGGACGCAACGCTTGCAACTTGTTGTTCGCCGTCATGGGTCGACCACGATCCTTGAACCAGCGATCAAGATCCGCAAGCGCTTGCTCGTCCACCTCCAACGGTTCAACCACATCCATGGCGCGGCGCAACGCTTCGCGCGTCAGGTCGTCGTCGGTTGGACCAAGTCCGCCCGTGATGACAAGAATGTCGTGGCGCGCGGAGAGTTCGCGAAACATGGATTCAATGTCCGCAAGATCATCATGCACCGTGCGAAATTCACGCACCACCACTCCGCGCAATGTGAATTGCGAGGCCAACCATTTGGCGTTGGTGTCCTGGGTTTGCCCAAGCATCAACTCATCGCCAACTGAAAGAATGGCGGCGCTTACGCCGTGTTGCGCTTGAGCGATTGATCCACAATCCACTGGTAATTCTCCTTAAAAAACGGCAAAAACAATCTTCGCAACGCGTCCGCGGGCTCGCTTTGCGCTGGCCACACATGGTTGTCTTTCCAGCCTTCACGCAGCCATCCATCGCGCAGTGATTTTAATTGATCCATGTCGGCCAATGGCTTGTCGCCTTGTGGCGTGGGAACCATTGGCAGCGCGTCAAATTTTTCAAGCCAACTTTTCAACTGAGCGTCGGCGACATCGCACGCATGCACCACGCCGTGATGGTCGCGTGGATATGCGGGGTGGGAAATAATGGCGCTCCACGCGGCCTTTAATTGCGGGTGCGTGTCCATAGCCATGGTCGAAAATACAATTGGAATAAAGGCGCGCATGCTGGAGTTGTCAAACTTCACGGCGCTGGCAATCGCAAGCGGATCAACTTGATCGATGAAGCGCGTGAACTCATTGGTGTACAACGAACGCATGATGGGCATGCGGCGCAATTCAAATTCACGCGGGCCACCTGGCGTGCCCACGCGAAATTGCCAGAGCCGCTGCGCGTCTTTGCTTAGACAAAATTCCATGAAGCGAATGGCCGTCTCGCGGTTGGGCGCGTTGCGCAACAAACCAATCGGGTCTGGGTCAACGGAACTTTGACCCAGGGGCGCGTTGAAAATAAGTTGCACACCCTGGCCTTGTTGATGATCTTGTTGTTGATCTTGCCGCTGATCTTTTTGCTGATCTTCTTGCTGATCTTGCCGCTGCTCCCGCGCGTCAGCGGCCGCATCGCTGATGGCTTGAATTTGAAAGCGCGCGTAAAAATCAATCGCCACGCCAGCCGCGGCGTCACCGCTTGAAACATCGATTGGAACACGCGGACCACTGGCGGCAAAACCACGCGCATTGGCGCCGGCGCGGCGCATAATGGCGATGCCTTCAAGCCAACCAACTCGTTGCGTGATGGACTCAAACGCCGTCAACACGCTGCCCGATTGCGAAGGATTGACCAAGCTCACCCAACCAAACAGGCGTGGGTCCGCCAAATCGCTCCACGATTTCAATTCTGGAACATGCAACTTGTCCAGTTGATCCATGTTCATGACAATTCCAAATGTCGCCAGCGCCACGCCATACCAATAGCCCTTGGGGTCATACAACTTTTGTCCAGCAATGTCCGACATGCCGTAGCACTGTTGCACAATCGCCGCGGGCAATTCAACCGGCTCAAGAATGGTGGCTGAGTTCAGGCGCGCTTCACCACCATTGGTGACTGAAACTGAAATTTCTTTCTTGAGCGTGTCAAACTCAAAGCTGCCTCCGCCAAAAACTAAATCCGCGTCGCCGCCCACTGGAAGATTTTTTTCTAAGCGCGATTCCCACGAGGCCACCAACATGCGGCGAATATCAATCGCGCCACCCGGCGTGCTCCACTGCACATCCACCGTCTCGCCAAATTTTTCCATATGCCACGCCGCAAATGCCCACGTAAATTCCATTCGAATTTGCTCATTGCTTGGCGTGAGAATGATCACTTGGCGCTTGGTCTGCGAAGTCATTGCGCCACGCGTGTCCGTGGAAGAAGTTGCGGGCCTTAATAAAAGCGGCGTGGCCAGCAACGCGACAAACGCAATGGCCAGCGCAATGCGACTCATGTTGAACTTGCTGCGCCCGTGCCCACGCCTTGCGCCACAAGTGCGGCGGAAATATCCGTGGCAAATACGTGCGCCGCCGCCGCGACATGTTGACCCCACTGGCCATCGCGATTTTCAAACGCCTGCATCACGCTGCGGCTGGCGGTGATCAACGCGCCGCGTCCATGAATAAAACATTGCAGCGCATCGGCAATGCCGCCGCCTTGCGCGCCAAAGCCCGGCACCAAAAACGGCGAGTGCGGCATGCGCTGGCGAAGTTCGCGCGCGTCGGCGGATTGCGTTGCGCCAACCACCGCTCCAAGCGCGCTGAATCCGCACGCTCCAACATAATGCGCGCCCTCGGCGTGAATCACATCGGCCACGCTTTGCGCCACGCTGCGGCCATCATGCAAGCGCGCGCTTTGCAACACGTCGCCCGAAGCGTTGCTGGTTCTCACCAACGCAAACACCCCAAGACCCGCTTGCAGAAATGGCGCGAATCCATCGGCGCCCAAATATGCGTTGGCCGTGACCCAATTCGCGGGGAAATGTTCAACCACGGCCGCCGCGTAATGCTGCGTGCTTATGCCAATATCGCCGCGCTTGCCATCCAAAATCACCAGGAATTTTCCATGCGCATGCGTCAACAATGTTGCCAGCGCCGCCATGCCCGCAACGCCATGGCGCTCAAAGCACGCCGACTGAAATTTCACCGCGGGCACATGCGGCTCTATGGCGTCAAGAAATTCACGCCCCCACTGCGTGAACG
>CAIWNO010000021.1 GCA_903914045.1 uncultured bacterium
GTCGACCAGAACTCGACTATCGACGTGATAGTTGATTTTTTCTCTGACTGTCCCGAAAGGTTTTTATATGCCGCTGTTAAAAGTTGGTGCCAAAATTCCGGCATTCCTGTTGAAAGATTCCACGGGCAAAGCCTTTGGGTCAAGTGATCTGAAAGGTCGCTACTGCGTGATTTATTTCTATCCCCGAGATGACACGCCAGGTTGCACCATGGAAGCCTGCGAGTTTCGAGATCTCTCCAAGACATTTGACAAACTGGATGCGGAAATTTTTGGCGTAAGCAGCGACACCGCTGACAGTCACAAAAAGTTTTCGGATAAATTTTCTTTGAACTTTCGATTGATTGTCGACACGCCCGACAAATTAGGGCGCTCGCCTTTCGCCATGAAGTTGGGCGTGTGGCAGCGCAAGACCATGTATGGAAAAACATACATGGGCGTGGTTCGAACCACATTTTTGATCGCGCCTAACGGAACAGTGGCGCAACGTTGGGACAAGGTAAAACCAGAGGGGCACGCCAAGGAAGTGGCGCAATTGATTGCCGATTTGAAGAAGGGCGTAAAGGCCGAAAAGCCCGCAGTGACCAAAGTTGTAGCGCAAGAAAAAAAATCTAAAGTCGTAAAAAAGTAATGCGGCAAAAAATGTGCTGACGCTACTCTGTTGACGTGTCAAACATAGTTCTGCAACTCAAACGCATTCACGCAGCCGCCACGCTGCCTAATTACCAAAGCCAGCACGCCGCGGGAATGGACCTTTGCGCCTGCATTGAAAAAGATGTGCTCATAGGCGCTGGAGAAATCGCCAGAATTTCTTGCGGCTTCGCCATGGCGCTGCCCGTGGGTTGGGAAGGCCAGGTTCGTCCGCGGAGTGGGCTTGCCACGAATCATGGAATTGGAATCCCAAATTCACCAGGAACAATTGATTCGGATTATCGTGGCGAAGTGCAAGTGCCGCTGATCAATCTGAGTCGCGTTCCATTTACCGTGACACATGGAATGCGCATTGCGCAACTCGTGATTGCGCCAGTTGCCCGCGCGGTTTGCCAGGAAGTGGATGAACTGTCGGACACTGCTCGCGGCACGGGTGGATTTGGCAGCACGGGTCACTAAAATTGAACCCACGTCACTATCCGTCTTTATGTTTGTGAACGCTTTGTCAACCGCGTCCACTCGCATTACACTTGCGCAATGCTCACAGCCCAAGCCACAGACATCAATGTTCCGCTTCTTGATTTAAAGGCGCAATACGCCACGATTCGCGATGAAATTGAGCCCGTGGTGCATGAGGTGATTGAGAGCCAGTATTTCATTGGCGGGCCAAAGATTGACCAATTGGAAAAAGAAATCGCGGCGTATTGCTCTTGCAAGCATGCGATTGGTTGCGCAAACGGATCCGACGCCATTGTGTTGGCATTGCAGGCGATGGGCGTTGGCCCAGGCGATGAGGTGATTTTACCCACGTACACATTCTTCGCCACGGCTGGAAGTGTTTCGCGCTTGGGTGCGCGGCCAGTCATGGTGGACATTGATCCCGCCACCTACAACATTTGTCCTAAGAGTTTGCAAGAGGCGTTTGGTTGTCACAATAAAGTGAAAGCGATTATTCCAGTGCACTTGTTTGGTCAGGCCGCGGACTTGGA
>CAIWNO010000022.1 GCA_903914045.1 uncultured bacterium
AGCGGGAGATTGCGCGGGAGCGGGCGCGCACCACGCCGGTTCTTTGCGCGCTTCAAGACACATTGTGCAAAGATCCGAGCACGTCGGCTCAACGTTGTTGCTTGCAAACGCATGCAGCGCCTTTTTCAAGCACTCGCCACAAAGGCAACTGCCTTGGTGACCCTCAACAAATGGTTGCGCAACGGTCCATGATTGTCCGCAAAAATCACAAAGAAAGTCTTCGGGTTCCATGTGGTCGCTGTTAGAGCCAGGTCGATGCATGGGGACAGAATACGCACGCCCGCTATGCTTCGTGCAACATGGCCAGACTGAGTCTCACTCAACGAAGTCAATGCGCAATGGGTGCGACCGCGGCGCTTGCCATTGTGGGCGCCATGTCCATTCCGTGGATTCAAATTCGCGAGTCCATGGTGGCGCAACAATTGCAAAGTATGCGCGACATGAGCGCGGTGTGGGCCAAGAAGCCGGACACTTCCATGGAGCGATTTCGATTTGTGAAAGGTTCAAACGGGCAAGCCGCCGCAGGCGACGCGTTTCTTTCAAGCGCGTTGGACGAGTTCGCCGCTACTCCTGCAAATTTTGATCGCTATGAATTGCAACAGACGGGCGAGGAACCAACATCGCGTTATGTGCGCGCGTTGCGCGGTGATCAGGCGGATCGTGTCGCGGCGGGGGAGACGATTTCGTTAGACGCACCCGACGCGGCGTGGCAAAAGTTGCCGTTGACTGGAGTTTTTTCTATCGAGCGCTCCGCCGTGGGCGTGGCGCGGCTGATTTGGCAGGATCGAATTTATATTTTGATTGGTGGCGCGCTGGCGTGGATAGGAATTATTTTTGCGATGCGCCTTCTGGTGGTGCGTGGCTATTTGCGCGCCGTGCGGCGCTTGCGCGACGTGGCCAACCGCGTGCGCGGCGGCGATCTTTCAAGCCGCAGCCAGTTGCGCACGGGCGACGAATTGGAGCAGTTGGGAAATTCTTTCAACTCCATGGTGGCCACGCTTGATGGAAGTCAAAAACAATTGCAAAGCATGAATGAAAGTTTGGACTTTAAGTTGGTGCAGTTAAGCGAAGCCAATGTTGGATTGTTTGAAAGCAACCGATTGAAGAGCGAATTTCTTGCCAATGTGTCGCATGAACTGCGCACGCCTTTGAACAGCGTGATTGGATTCGCGGAATTGCTGGCGGAGTTGGCGCGCAAGGATGTGGGCGCGGATCCAAAACGCATTCGATACATCGAGCATATTTTAAAGAGCGGTCGTGGACTGCTTGAAATGATCAACGAGTTGTTGGATATGGCCAAGATAGAGGCCGGGCGCATGGAGTTGAGCGTTTCCAACGCCAGCATCATTGACATGCTTGAGGGTATTTCCGCCATTATGCGCCCGCAAGCCGATTTGAAAAAAATAGCGTTGGAGATTCACCGCGCGGATGAATTACCAACCGTGGAAACGGATCCTGGAAAACTGCAGCAAATTCTGTATAACTTTGTCAGCAACGCGATTAAATTTTCGCCGGAAGGGTCACGCGTGATTGTGCGCACCGAGGTGTGGGCCGTGGATGGCGCGCCGGGTTTGCGCATTTCCGTGGTGGACAGTGGTCCAGGCATTCCGCTTGATATGCAGCAGACTATTTTTGAGAAGTTTCGCCAAGTGGATGCCAGTCACACAAAAAGCCACGGCGGAACTGGTCTTGGTTTGGCTATTTGCCGCGAACTTTCCGCCATGTTGGGCGCGAAGCTTGGGGTTGAATCCAACTCCAAAAAGGGTTCAAGTTTCTGGGTGGAAATACCGCTGGAATTTCGCGCCAAGAAGTTGACGCCGCTTATGACTGATCGCGCTGGATGAATAGGCGGCGAATCTGCGCGTCGGCTTCAGGATGAATTCGCCGCGCCAAACTTGCATCAAGGCGATTGGTGAGTTGTTCAGGTTTCGCGTTGGCGATCAACCAACGCAAAACCGTTTCAGCCACAAGCGATGGCTCCGTGCCGCCATCGGGACAGAGCAAATCGTAGTCAGCCCAATTCAAGCCAAATGTCAATTTACGAAGAGCCCCGGCGGCCTCTATGAATTGCGCCACAAATTGCCAGCCGTGGCCAACTTCGGTTTCATTCATTATTTCAAGCGGTCCGTGGAACATGCAATGAGATTAGCGAGTGGTAGGCGGTACAGAATCGCGTTGAAATACTTGAATGTCGCCAGCACCCCAATCCACCCATCCCGGAAATGATTTTGTGAATTTGTAATCGCCTAGGCGCATACAACCAATCACGGGTTCGCTGATGGATTGTGGATACAGCACCACGATCCATTTGGGAGCTGGGCGGGTCAAGCGTAAGCATTCATCTAGTTTTGAGCCATTTTGACCTGTGGAAAGCAATTCAAAGTTGTTGGCCAGCGCGTACCACTGGCCCACATTGTCAGCCGGCGTGATGATGGCCACGGTGTCTTGTGGAGATTTGTGCGCCGCGATAAATGCGATCGCCTCACGCAAGGATTGCTTTGGGACACGCGTGAGAATGTCAGTGCTCCAAGTGGCCAACGTGATCGCGGCCAAGGTGATGGCGAACCATGGTCGCAATTTCCAAAGCCAAGACAATGCAAGAGCGATCAGGAACGCAGAGGCTGGCATGGCGAATAAAACAAATCGCGCGTACAGCCAGCTATGACCAAGCCACGCGCCAATCACCGCAAGTGGGACGCCAAGCGCCACCACGGCCAATGCCAAGCGCAGATGTTGTTGTCGCAGTGTTGTTGCTAGGCCAATGATCACCAGTAGCGCGGACGGAATGGCTGCCCATCCATATGCGCCAGCCAGTTGCTGCAGCAAGGCCATGCCTTCATGTCCAACCAGTGTGGGTTCATTCCCAGTGAGCGCCAAGAATTGATTGCGTGCGTGGAACAAGTCCGGCAACGCCGGCGACCATAAACCAATCGAGAATAAACCCGCCCAAATCACGGCAAAAATAGCTGATATTGAAGTAGCGCGCTGATCCTTGCGCCGCAGATTCCAAAGAGCGAGCACCATGTGTCCAAGGGCCAGGCACGCCGCGACCAAGTGCGCCCACGTGGCCAGCGACATGAACAGCGCGTATAAAATTGGCGTTGATCTTCGCTGTGTTTGTCGCAGCATGGACAACATCATGCAACTTGCCAACGCGCCCAGCGCAAGGGAGAGCGCGTAGCCACGAGCCTCGCCCGAAGCCAGCACCGCCGCGGGCGCGAACGTCATGGCGCCCGCGGCAACCAACCCCGCACCATCACTTGCAACTTGGCGCGTGAATTTCCATATGGCATACACCGCCACTGGTCCCGCCAGAAGTGATGGCAATCGAATGCCAGGCTCAATACTGAGTGGCATGGACAACCATGACAAAAGTGATTGCAACGGATGATTTGCGGTGGTGAAGGCGTTGCCCATGATCACGCCGGGTCCATGCATGACATAGGTTGCCAGAGCGGCGATTTCGTCGTACCACAAACTTTCATTCACGCGAATCAATCTCACGATGATTGACAGCGCGAGCAGAACAAACAGAGTTTTTGAAAATGTTGATGGAATTCTTGGAGTGTTACGGAGGGAAATTTCCGGCTGAATTGCCCGAAAAACAAAGGGAAATACCAAACATGAGAGCCCGATGATGGTCCATCCAATGCGCGCGGAGGTGGCTGATTCCAATGCGTGTGCCAGGGCGTTGGCGCGAACTGGATGAAGAAAAAATTCAACCAAGGATGCGTTGGGAATCACCCACGCTCCAGCAATGATCAGCAATCCAAACGTGGCAAGAATCTGCGCGCCGCGTGGCGAGGGCGGCATGGGATTGCTCATGTGCGGATGTCTTTGATTGGAGTTTGGCTTACAACTTCAACCGCCAATGCGCGCACGCGGGTTGGACGCAACCATAAAACACTCAAGCGCAACATGCCAGAAAGAATAAAGATGGTCACATAGGCGCTTCCAGATGTGTTCATAAATTGAAGAACATATGCGCCAATAAATGATCCAGCTGCGATGGAAAAATAAGTTGTGAAGTTATACAGCGCCATCATGGATGTGCGCTCCGAATGTTTGATACTTTCAAGCAGCACCAAGAACGAGGCTAGTTCCCATGCCGCCCACATGACGCCGCTATACACCTGCACAAATGTGATCCAGGCCAAGTTGGTTGACACGGCCAACATGAGAACGCCAAGCGCCGTGCCCGCCGTTCCAATAAGCAGCACGCGCCGAGCGCCAAACTTTTGAATGATGCCTCCGAGCAATGTGAGTGCCAAGCATTTGGAACCAAAAAGCGTGCAAATGACCAGTAAATACGAGGCTTTATCAAAATGTAAATAATCCAGAAGCCATGGATTGACAAAGGGTCCGCTGACATTGGCCGCAAATTGCAAGGCGATCAGGCACAGCACGATGCGCAGATCGCCGTTGCGACCAAGGCGTTTGGGTAAGTGGCCATAATGAACACGCGCAATGTCGGTTGGCTTTAACTTGACATCACCTTGATAATGCAGGAACAACACACTGGAGAGGCGCGCCAACGCCGCGAAGATCATGATCCACATGAACGCGGTCAATTGCCAACCATCGCGCTCGCCCAAATATAAAAGACCACCCGCCGCAAGCATGGCGGTGAGTTGTGAAATTTGGCAAATACGATTTCGTTTGCTGAAGTAACTGGCGCGCAGCGTTTCAGGAAACAGTCGAGCCACCCACGTGCTCCACGCGGGCCACGCGCCAATCGCCGCGCTCCAATAAATAGAGAGTGTGAGGAACACCAACCATGTGGGAATATCCCCATATGCCGCGGCGATGATTAAAGGCACAAATGAAAGCCCCTGCACAATGGCGCAGCCTTGGATCCACTTGCGCGGCGAACCCACGCGGCGCAAGCCAGCGGGCGAAGCCAGTTGAACCGTGGCGCCCACCAGCATTGGAATAGTGATGATTAAGCCCGCAATGAGCGCGCTTTTGCCCAAGGCCAACACCAAAGCCGCGATGTAGGTTTCACCCGCTCCCACCATGAAACAGAATGTCGCGCCATCACCCGTGCATGCGTTGAAATCGCGGCGCGTGGGAATGGGGTCATGGGTTGAATCGTCGAACATTTAGCGCGTCGGTTTATTTGTGGGATGGATGTTGGTAGGCACGATCTGGCTTTGCGCGATTGCTCGATGCACAAAATCCGGCGCGATCACAATGAGTTTGTCGTCGAACACGGTAATGGTGCATGGTCCACCAGAAGATTCAACCCATACATCACTTTCCACGGTTGATTGAATGAGTAATTTTAATTTTTGATAGCGCGCATCATTTTGCGATGGAGTGAATGGGGGAGTGGTCGCACCACCGGAGCCGCCGCCACTTTGCATTGCAGGCGCCTGAAAGTTTGGCGCCTTGAACCCCAAATCCGTCACCGAGTATGCGCGTCGCTCCAACGCGCCGGCGCGCAGCAGACGCGACTTTGGTCCAACTTCAATTCCGCTAATCGTGGTTTGCCAGCGGCAATCGCTTTGAGTTGAATCATTTGCCTGGCGCACAATCATCTCCAATATTTCAAGGGCCCGCATGTCTTTCATTTCAAGATTGATCGTGATGGCTGGATCAATTCCTGTGCAACCAACTGGGGTATCGAGCCATAATCCTTGAATGGAAACCCCTGTTTTTTGAGAGATGGCTTGCAAAGCCTGGGCGATGGGTAGGTGCTGAAACGTCAGTGAAATTTTTTTACTGGCAAGCGTTGCCACCCATCGATCTCGTGCGGCATGATTTTGTGGAGCGCTCTGCCAAGGCGAGGCCAAGGCGACAGGAGTGATCAATACGAGAACACACACGCTTGCCATACGCATGCTGCGAAGTGTTCTAGAGTTGGTGCACGAATTGAATCGCATGATTTTATTTTACGACAAACAGGTCTCGCCGGATCGTTTATTTTATAGAAGATGACTTGGCGGTAAAAAGTTGACGGGCCTCCAGAATGGCCAACAGTGTGGTTGCATTTGCTCCCAAGGGTTGGCTGCTATCCCAAGGCGCGGCGCGAATGCCACCAAGCGCTTTGCCCGCGTCACGAAATGCGTAGCACGAAGCCTGATCCACTTGAAGTTGCTTTAAAAATCTCAGCGCCAACTTGAGGGACTCCATATTCACATCATGTGAGTTGGATACTCCAACGATTTTGGAATTCATGGATAGAGCCAAAGCCAAGGTGGGGCGTGACGATTGAGCCGTCGCGCCGGTCACTCCATTGGTAAGAATGGGCCAGCCGCCCTCGAGATCCGCCGCGAGATCTGGATCCAATTTCCGCGTCAATTGATTTTCCATAAGCATGATTTCAAGCAATTTCCAAGCATTTATTGCGGATGAAAGGTCGGGCGCATTTTCGAGGCGTCGCTGCGCCAACAGCAACCACGGACTCGCTGAAAGCAATGCGCCCACGGGTCGAATGTTCCACACGCTCTGAAGGCCTTTGGCTACTTCTTCGGGCAAATCCTGCGCCAATGCGGCGGCGCACAAAGCCCATGTCTGCACATCCGTTCGTGGATCAAGTTGAAATTGAGCCAACACGGTGGCCTTTAATTTTTTTTGCCACTCTTCACATTCTGGATTTCCCCAACTGACTACGCAATGATTCATTGTTTGGCAAGCAAGCAGGCAAGCCGCCGCCGCGGCTGGATTTTGGAGAGGATCTTTTTCCTCACCAACCACTTGTTGTAAAGAGTGCAAAGTAGTTTCGACAAACGCCCGCGCGGCAAGGCGGTCTTTCTCGGAAAAATTCATCTGGGAAAATTGCGCCATGGCGAAGGCGCTCATGCCTTGCTCAAGCGGCGAACAAACTTGTTGGGTCAGTGAGCCAAGCGCGGGTTGATATTCGCCGGCGGGGCCAAGCGCTTGAAGCGTGGCCGCAATTTCCGGTGACAGCCCATCGCAATTGCGTATGCGGCTTTCAAGATGCGCCGCGATGGCCACGGCCATGTCATCAAGCGCGCTGGCCGTGATATCCACAAGAGGCACGGTGACCATGGCGCGCGAGACTAGAAATGGTGCATCTTTTGGCTTGATTTGCGCCAGTCTGACGGTGTCGGCTCGGTACACAACCACGCCTTGGGGTAACTGATATTTTTTGTCGGCGCCAGCTTCCACTCCAACATCGCGCGCCAAGACAATCATGGTGTACCAAGGTAATTGTGTTTGATTGAGTGATTGTTGAAGTGATGGCAATGAGAACGCCCAACGATCGCCAGCGCGAATGGCCATGGCTTGACGCCCATTGTCAATTCGTAGGGCAAGCGTATCAACATGATCTCCAGTCAATGGACGCGTGTCGCCGACGAACTCAATCTCCAGCGAAAGTTGTTGGGCGGCGCCGGCTCGTTGAGCCAAGGGAAGCCCCGCAAGAACACGATCGTTGTTTGCTTGTTGCAACGCATTCAAGAGAGCCGTTGAAAGACACAGTGAACATTCAGGATTTTGCTTGGACCACGCTTGTCCAACGGGTCGACCATTCAAACGCAACACCACGCCAGCGGCCGTCACGGAAAATGTTGGAGACAGCGATACATCCTTGGTGAAGTCCGGCGGTTTCAGATCCAGTGGATATTGCAACACTTGTTCATCAAGCCATTTTCTTGACGCTTTGAACAGGACATGCGCGTCTTGGACGGTGCAAAGATCCGCCCGCGCGGGAGTGATAACTATGACGGTCATGATAAAAATGGCGCACAGAAGAAAGATTTGTCTGGACACAATACGAAACGGCGTCATGGTGAGCAATGTAGCGGAGCCGTTTGAATTGACGTTTTGATTCAAGCGGCTCCGACTAAGCATTGCCAGACTTGACCATGAACTATTTTCGCCAAAACAATGTTCAACGCGCGCATCTGAAACGGATGATGTTGCTTGTTCTTGTGGGCTTTATCGCCTTGTGCTGAGAACTGGTCACGGATGCGCAACTCACGATCGCTTTAAACGCAAAGCGGTTCCCCTCGTGAAAAAGAAAACGACCGCGGCTTTGAAACCGCGGTCGTTTGATTTTTACAAACTGTGAAACTTAGAAACTGATCTTGTCGGTGCCAAGCGCGCC
>CAIWNO010000023.1 GCA_903914045.1 uncultured bacterium
ATCAATTCAAATTATGCTTGATCTACAACTTCGTGAATTGATTTTAAATAAAAAATTTCCAATCAACCCAATCGTTATTCCAAATTCTCGTTAAGAATTCAAAGTCCAGACCATGACCTCCATTGGCCTTATCACTTTGCTTCGACAAGCCACGCATGCCGCGCGTGAAGGCGACGCCAATTCTTTCGCGCAAATCAGAACCTCCATTGAAACGCTTGATCGCCTTGGTGAAATTTCAACAGATGAGCTTGATCTTCTGCACGCCATTGCCGCCGCACGCATAGGCAACACCGAGAAAACCATAGATATATTGCGACGATTTGGCTCTCTTTCAACAGCCCAGTTGAAATTTTTGTTTGATGGGCTCGCAGCATGCCCAGAAATGTCGCATGCCCGCTTCCGCGAATTCGTCGTGGAACTTCGCATACTGGCCCGCGTGCCGCAAGCGCGAACAAGTTTCTTTCGCTCACGAACGCTCAGCATAGTTTTGGGCTCGCTCACTCTCATTCTAGCTGGCACGGTCGTGGTGTTGATTGAATTTGTGTTGCCCAAGCCCGCAGTTTTGAACACGCAAAATCTATTGACAAGCGCAAGCAACGCCGACATGCGACTTTTCTTTCAATCTCTTCCAAATTCATGGCGCGCCGCCATTGAAGAGTCCGCACTGCGCATTGCCAATTCACCCGCAGATCCAAGCGCCGACTCCGCGGCATTGCAAAAGGCGTTCCTCAACTTGCAAGCGTCCTTACTGGCAGCGCAAAAATCACCTCAAGCCAAATTCATTTGCAAGTCACTTGTGGGCTCAAGCGATAACACGGACATTTTGTCACGCCTTGCCGCGGGAGTGGCGGACATTTCCAATTGCGATTGGATGAACCCTGGCACATGGACACGCCGTCTTCCTTGGGAAACTCAATTGTCCGCCGATGCCATTCTGCTTTGGCGAACAGTGTTGGCGCATGCCCCAATTGCCAAGTGGTCGGACAACCTCTTTGATTCAAAAGAGCGTATTTCACCTTCAGAAACCAATACTTTTTTTGTAAGCGAAACTTCTTTACAACCCGGAAAAACTCTATTGCAAGTGCAAGGCCGCGTCACTTCATGGCAACTTGCTTGCGTGCAAGTGAACGGTACGTGGGTTTCAACGGACTGGTCTAATGATTGGAGTGAATACGAACCGTGGATCACTGGAAAAAATGCACCCGCATATCCGCTGAGTCAATTCAAAAAAACATTGGCTGTTCGAATCAATGGCGTTGCAACATGGTTGACACGCTATGCGAATAGTTCCATGGCAACAGTGCCGACAACGGACGAAGCCTCTTGGTGGATAGCACAATGAAAGTCACATGTTTATTTCAATTGATCGTTGCCTTTCTCACGTGCGCGCTGTGTTGCAATTGCAACAAGCAAGCCAATCCCTCGCTTGAGTTGGAACCATCACCCGAAGAACAATTGGAAGCTGATCAGCCATTACCCGTCACTGCAACTTCGACTGTCCTACCCACTCACTCTGCCAAAGCCAGATCGACTTCTCAGAGTTCTTCACCAAATAAAAGTGGGTCAGCCTCTTCCGCAAAT
>CAIWNO010000024.1 GCA_903914045.1 uncultured bacterium
ATCAATTCAAATTATGCTTGATCTACAACTTCGTGAATTGATTTTAAATAAAAAATTTCCAATCAACCCAATCGTTATTCCAAATTCTCGTTAAGAATTCAAAGTCCAGACCATGACCTCCATTGGCCTTATCACTTTGCTACGACAAGCCACACAGGCCGCGCGCGAAGGCGATGCCAAGTCATTTGCACAAATCCGCGGATCCATTGAAACCCTTGATCGACTCGGTGAAATCTCGCGCGATGGACTTGACCTTCTACAAATCATCGCCGCGGCACGCCTAGGCGACACACAGCAATCCATAACTCTTTTGCGACGATTTGGAGCACTTTCACAATCGCAGCAACGCTTTCTTTTCGATGGGCTGCACACTTGTCCAGAAATGTCGCATGTCCGCTTTCGCAATTTTGTTTTGGAACTTCAAACCATGGCTCATGTTGCGCGGCCGCGAGTAAGTTTCATTCGTTCGCGAACGCTTAGTCTGGTGCTCGGCACGCTCATTATTGTGATGACGAGCGGAGTCGTGGCGTTCATTCAATTTGTGCTGCCGAAGTCGGCGGTCATAAACACCACTAATATTTTGACAAGTGTGGTGAATGCGGACTCGCGTCTACTTGCGAATTCCTTGCCAAGTTCTTGGCAAATTGCCCTTGAAAAAGCAGCGCTTCGCATTGCGACATCGCCAGCTGATCCGAGCGCAGATTTGTCCGCTCTCCAAAAATCGTTTCGCAATTTGCATGCCGCCTTGCTTGCAGCGCAGAAATCATCGCAAGCGCAACTCATTTGTAAGTCACTTGTAGGCTCCACCAATGACACGGAAATACTTGCGCGCCTTGCCGTAGGCGTGGAGGATATTTCCAAAAGTGATTGGATGAATGCAGGGACTTGGAAGGAGCGACCGCCTTGGAAATGCGCTCTGTCCAATGAGGGTGTTCTTGTTTGGCGAACACTATTGGCGCATGCCCCAATTGCCAAGTGGTCAAACAATCTCTTTGATTCAAAAGAGCTTGTTTTGCCATCAGAAACGAATACTTTTTTTGTGAGCGAAACTTCTTTACAACAAGGAAAAACTCTATTGCAAGTGCAAGGCCGCGCCACTTCATGGCAACTTGCTTGCGTGCAAGTGAATGGCACGTGGGTTTCAACGGACTGGTCAAATGATTGGAGTGAATACGAACCGTGGATCACTGGGAAAAATGCACCCGCATATCCGCTGAGTCAATTCGAAAAAACATTGGCTGATCGAATCAATGGCGTTGCAACATGGTTGACACGCTATGCGAATAGTTCCATGGCAACAGTGCCGACAACGGAAGAAGCCTCTTGGTGGATAGCACAATGAAAGTCACATGTTTATTTCAATTGATCGTTGCCTTTCTCACGTGCGCGCTGTGTTGCAATTGCAACAAGCAAGCCAATCCCTCGCTTGAGTTGGAACCCTCACCCGAAGAACAATTGGAAGCTGATCAGCCATTACCCGTCACTGCAACTTCGACTGTCCTACCCACTCACTCTGCCAAAGCCAGATCGACTTCTCAGAGTTCTTCACCAAATAAAAGTGGGTCAGCCTCTTCCGCAAAT
>CAIWNO010000025.1 GCA_903914045.1 uncultured bacterium
GCAGATTAAGTATTTTATTTTTTGTCGCGACGTTTCGCCGCCGCCGTATCAATCTCGCCCAGCGTGTCGCCAACACGGTTCATGTCTAGCGCAATGTCGCGCATGGTGGGGGGATTGATTTTGTTCAGGAACTTTTGCACGCGTTGGTGCTTTTGAATTTCTGAAAGAGGTTCGGGTTCCACTTGCGAATCCTCTTTCTCTCGGTCCTTTGCAATTTGTATCTGTCTCACCTCCCACGCGTCGGCGATTTCTTTTACGCTGTCGGGTTTGAATAGATCATCCATGCTCACCAATGTTCCGTCTGGACTAGCGGCGGGTTTCTCGCTTGAGCGATACACAATGTCAACGGCAAAAAGCCATGGCTGAGATTTTTGCGCAAGCACCTTGGTGAGTTCTTCAGTCACGTCATCAGTGCGTCCGAAGTTCCATCGCAGATTTTTCGCCAACTCCGCGCGCAATTTCTTGTGCGCCGCGCGAAATCCAAATGCGTCGCTGCGGGGAATTGTTGCAATAGCCAGATCAAGTTTGCCGCGCAACTCATCCGTGACTCCGCGACGAATGGCAAAGTGCCCAACCGCCAAGGAAATTTCCTCCGCAATACTTTGACTGGCAAGCGCGTGCGTGAATGTGGGGTCGCTTGTCAGCGCGTTGCTGGCGGCGATCGCCATGCCAATCAGTTCAAGAGATTGCTCGGCGTTCCATTTGGGCAACATGCTTTTAGCAAGTGCCATGCGCGCCGCGCCGCGCAAGCCGCCTACCAACGCCAAGTCCAGCGGCGTTTTCTGCCGAGCAAGGTTTTCAAACGAAACCACTTTGCTTTCGCACGCCATGGCGCGTCGCATGCATTCAAACACCGTGGTGTCGCACGCATCCAGCGTCGCAATGGCGATGGCCAGAAGCGGCGAATCATCAGTCACGCAACTCAAGCGCAACAATTCAACGGCGGCTTGTTGCTCATCATTTAGCGCGCGCGCCGCGGCGGCGGCGCGGCTCCACCAAATTGCGGGAACGCCAAGCGCGCCGGCGTTTAATTTGCCAGATGCAATTCCTTGTAGCGCCGCAATCAGCGCATCAATCCTTGCTTGCTGATAAAAAAAACTGTTGAACATATGTTCAGTGGCGGGCATGATCGATCGCAGCAGCGCTTGAGAATTTTTAGGAAGCGTCTCCACTGTTGCAAGCGACGCATTCCATCGCTTCAATGCCGCTTCCTCGTTTGGTTCAAGAAAGCAAGCCGCCGCTTCTTGATACATACCAGCAAGTGGAAGTACAGCTTTTTGAACCTCTTCGGTTTTAAGTTTTTGCAAGCGCTCATTGTCTTGCGGGTTGTCCATCATGTTCGCCATTTGCTTGCCGTCCATTGTGGAACTGATCACAGCCTTGTATTCCTCATTCATGGCGGAGGAAAATCCGTGAGGATCGGCGCCGCGCAGCGGATCCATGGCCTCCAAAAGTTTGGCGGCTTTCTCCGGCGTCAGCGAACCTTCATCCACCAACTGTTGCGCGCTTGACATTGACAATGCACCAATCGAGCTAGACACAAGCGATGAAATCAGCACGGGTGATTGAGCAGTTTGCCTAGAAAGATTACTGCTGGCGCCGGCGCTATCCAAGTAGGTTTCCCAATCTCCATCGGCAAGCGCAAGATTTGCGCGCGCGCCCAAAATGCGTGCGGCCTGTCGCATTGGTGAAAGTTCTGGCAAGAGCATGTCAAATCCTTGCGAGTAGTCATGTTCAAATTCACACTTGCGCAACTTGCTTGTGGACACCACGTCGTCAAGCACTGGCCCCAACTTAGCCATGGCCAAGCGTCCGCGTTCAAGCTGCTTCTGAGTGGGCGGAGGATTTCCGCTCGCAATACTTGTAATCGAATCCCAATCGTCCTGTGTTAAGCCAGAGTCATTTTTGTCTTTAATGTGCGGAAAAATATCTTGCCACAATGTGGCCGCGTTGTCGCCAGCGCCGCGAGTTGCCGCGGGCGGCTTGTCACTTGCCGCCGCTCCCGTGTGTGATTGCGGATTCGCCACGGCCATCCCTGCGATGGCGTAAGTGAATAACAGCGCTGTTGCGCGGCACATTGCCACGCAATTCATGTTGGTGTTCAACATGAAAACATTTGTAAATCTCAGCAGCAACGCCGCACCAACTCTCCACGACAATCGAAAAACATTTCGAGCCGCGGAACGCGCCGTCATTTGCGTGGCGCTTCCATTTGCGTGTTAGGTCCGATGCCAGGAAGCGCGTTCATAAACTTAGTGCCGTTCATCGGCAACATCAACACGCCGGCCTTGGTGTATGGAAACACAATCCACACGCCTGGGTTCGCTGTGTCTTTTGTCGGAAACAAAATTTCGTAACTATCGTCATTCATGAAGCGATAGGAAGGTCCGTTCACAACCATCAATTGCGATTGCACGGCTGGTGGCGGATTTGTGATGCCTTGCAACACCACCTGCGCCTCATTGGCGGTGGGCAAGCGATTGTTCTTCTTCACAAAATCTTGAATAGGCGCGTTGGCCCACGACGCAAGCGCCAACAATTCTTGCTCTGCCTGCATTGGTGGAACCGCGCCCGTGGCTGTTTGTAAATGTCCATTATGTTCCGCGGCCTTGAAGAAAATCACAGCAAGCGCCGCGGCCACAATGACAATCACCAACATAAGTTGTGCGGTGGAACTTCCACGGCGAAACGAAGTGCGCAAGTGTGACAGACGGCTGTGCGAAGGCGAGAACATGATGAAAGACCTTTCAGATTTGATGCGAAAAAATAAAAACTTTAAAGAAAGCGTGTTGGTGATTTCTCGCCAACTCTGTTTCAAAGTGTAACTGTAATTACACCAGAGTCCACGTTGCGCTTCATGGGGGGAAGTTGCGTATCGTTGCCGCCACATTTCAATTCCGCATTTAAATGGCTTGAATTGGGTGACTCCAAGCGCTCTGTTTCAGCGAACACATACAGCAATGCCAAGCCTGAGCTACGACAGTCAAAGTTTAATTTGGAACGGCAATCGTCTGTGGATGATCGGCGTGAACGTTGAGTACGCGCTGCTTGCGCCCGAGCGTTGGCGCGCCGCGTTGCTGTCGCTGAAGCAAATGGGTTTCAACACCATTCGAACCAGCGCGCCGTGGTGTCTGCACGAGCCGCGCGCGGGCCGCATGGATTTCACCGGCGCCCTTGATGTTGGCGCGTTCGTTCGCTTGTGCGGTGAACTTGGTTTGCATGTGGTGTTGCGCATCGGGCCAGTTGTTGGCGAATCATTTGACGGCGGTGGTTTGCCCGCATGGCTTTCAGATCAGCCCGACATGAAACTCCGAGTGGTCAACGAAGCGTTTCTAAAACATACCGTTCATTTTTTCCAAGCCGTTGGCAAAGAAGTTGCCGCGCTGCAAGCCACGATTGAAACCCGTCGAGGCGAAGGCTTTGCCGGCGCCCGCTCCAACGACGGCGGCCCGCTGTGCGCCGTTCAAATTGAACATGCATGGACTTGCGGCAATGAACTGGGCGGGAAAAAATATCACGCGGAACTTTTGCGCTACGCGCGCGAAAGTGGATTCACGGTTCCCGTTTTCACCAACAATGGTTTGTGGATTTCCGTTGAAGGTTGCGTGGAAGTCTGGGAAGGTTGGAGCGATCTCTTTTCCAACTTGCGTCAACTTCGAACAATTCAGCCCGACGCGCCGCGCTTTGTGGAACTTCGCGAAGAGGCCGCGCGCGCCGCGGGTCGCAATGACAATGTCATCAACACAAAAAATACTGGCAACAAAACCGCCCGTGACTTGAATACGCAACTTGCAAACAGCAACAGCAGCGGCTGGAGCGATGGCATGGAATATCTGCGGCGCATGGGGCAAATTTTGTGCGCGGGTGGCCAGCCCACATTGCCCGGCGTTGCCCGCACCGATCGCACAAACTCCGTGCCCGCCATGTTGGATAGTGTTGGCCAGCCCGACAACAACACGCGCCAGTTGCGCCGCATGGTCAGTTTCTCAAACAACTTTGGATTTGTATTCGCCGGCGCTGACGGCTCCAAGCAAGCCTCGGTGCAAGATCTTGACTCACTTGCTCCAGGATCTTTCGCGGTTGTCACGGTGGAGGGCGGCGGCACGATTGTGTTTGTGTTTCGCGGCGCCGACGAGCCAGGCAAGCCATGCCGCGACGCTACAACAATTATCACGCCAAGTGGCGTGCGCATGCCCGTGCATTTAGGCGACGCGCCCGTGGGCTGGTATTTGTCAGACATCAATTTGCACGGTGCGGGCGTAATGGACTTCTGCAACTTGTCGCCCTTTGCGTTCATACAAAAGAAAATGTTGGTGCTGCAAGGCGCCGCGAAAACGTTCGGAGTTCTTTCAATCGACAGCGCTGTGATTGAGTTCACCGTTCCCAACGTTGGTGATAAGCCACTGGTATTCATGCACCAAAAATTCACGGTGGTGGTGTGCAATCAAGAGCAGATCGACGCCACGCTTTTGGGCGCGGACGGCGTGACCATTGGCGCGGATCACATTCGAATTGGCCAAAGCCCCGCGCACAATTCCGCGGCCGCGGGCGACAAAAAATTGTCACCAAGTAGTGGTCTTCTGAATGTCGCAAGCCAAAGTGACGCACACAATACGCGCGTGCAAATCACTTGCGGCTTTGCAAAGGCGTTTCATGTTTCACTTGCGGGCGTCATCACCGAACTTGCAACCAGCATGCCGCGCAAGCAAGTGGATCACGCGCTCAAGGATTGGCAAATGGCCGCGTGCCAGGATTATGTGCTTGGCAACAGCGATCGCTTTGCAACGCTTAGCGAGCCGCACAGTTTGGCCAAGTGTGGCGCGGCCGCGGGTTGGGGTTGGTACAAACTCAGTTGGACACCCGACAGTAAATCCAGCGCGCCACAAAGCGTGCACTTTCCGCAGGCGATGGGCTACATGCAGGCTTGGCTCAATGGAAAATATCTTGGCGTGCTCAATGAAAAATCGGCGGCGCTTCCGTTAGAGATTGCGCCAAACAAATCAAGCGCCGCCAAGAACATGCCGGTGTTGGTTGGCGCGGCAAGTCAATCCAAAAGCGGCAAGAGCAATTCCAAACTGAATGCCAAAGCAAATCAAAAATCTCCAGCGCACACGCTTACATTGCTAGCGCGCCAAGGCGGAACCAGCGCCAACTTCGCGCATCAACATCGCGCGGTTGGCGTGTTTGGAAACGCGCTTGCGGTCACGCCGCTGAAAACAAAAATCACCGTCATTCATTCGCCCGCCGTTGATCCCTTCAAGGCTTCCGCGTTTATTCCAGGTGTCGCGCCCGGTCACCACATGTCCACGCGCGCCGCGCAAATTTCATTCACATATTCCGGCAATGGCGCCATCACCATTGACGCGCCGGCAACTTCATTGCGCGCCGCGGTGTTGCTCAACGGCGCCGTGATTGACTTCATTGATTGGCGCGGCGAACTTGGCGACGCGCTGGTGTTGCAAGCGGCGCCCAAGGGCTCCAAGATTGGCTTGCAGAGCGGCGCGAATGAGTTGGTGTTGGTGCCTGTTGCAAGCGAGCATGAATTGGCTGCGCAGGCGGATGAATCCAAGATTGCAACCACACAAGTTGCAAAAAAGAATTCAGGCAAATCCGACTCCACAACAATACATGTGCACGCGAACGCATTTATAGAAAACGTGTGCAAGCAACTTCGCTTCTATCAATCCGCGCGCGCCGCGCTTTCCAACAACGCAACATGGAGTTTTGCGCGCTGGGAAATACCAGGCAAAATGCTTGACGCGTGGCAGCCCCTGAAGTCAATCAAGTCGTTGAAGCCCGGCGAACCGCGCTGGTTTACCACTACATTCGACAAGCCTGACGTTTCAAGTGGACCCATTTCCATTGTGTGCGCAGGGTTGTCCCACGGACACGTGTTGCTCAATGGAAAAATAGTGGGCAACTACAACACACTGCATGATCGCGCGCGCATTGAGCTTCCAACCGAAGCCATGCCCGCCACAAACACATTGAGCATTTTTGATGTGCATGGCTGTTCGCCCACCGGCGTGAAATTATCTTTCGCGCAGTGAAGTGGTTGCACTGCCACGGTTTTTCCCATTTTGTGTTTTTGAATCCGCGCGGTTATTCCGAGCTTTGCGGGTGCCACGTGGTTTTATATTCCACCACGCCACCAAACGCGTCGGGGCCATCGCATGATGCGCTTGACCAATTGTGTCGATCGTCAAGAATGCGAACGCGCTTGAGATTGTCCGCGCCTAACTCGCGCAACACGGTGGCTTGCACGTTGTTCACCGCCGCAACAATGCCATCAATTTCGCGGTGGCTTGCAAATGGTTTTAGCAATTCATCGCGGAATCCA
>CAIWNO010000026.1 GCA_903914045.1 uncultured bacterium
TGCGGAGACGCTACTGTTACGCAGCGCCTCCTCACTCCGACAACCTAGCGTAACGCATGGGAGCCACACAATGGCTAAGAAGAAGAAGGCTGCTAAGAAGAAGGCTGCTAAGAAGACCGCAAAGAAGCGCTAATAGCGTTTTGGTCTAATTAGAACCTTACTGAACAGTTCCAAAGGAGTCGACTTCAAGTCGGCTCTTTTGGTTTTTATAGATCAGTGCGAATGAAGCCTTGCGCATATGATGAACAGCGTCGTGATGGAAAATGAATTCCTAGCTATAATCCCGCACCGTACGCCTAGAATATAGAACGTAGAACGCATAAGAGAAAATTAACATGGCCCACGTGATCGCTGAACCTTGTATCGCTACCAAAGACGCTTCCTGCGTTGAAGTGTGTCCCGTGGATTGCATTCATCCTGTCAAAGGCGCGGGCACATTCACCGACGCCACGCAGTTGTACATTGATCCAGAAACGTGCATTGACTGCGGCCTGTGCGTGGACGAATGTCCCGTTCGAGCTATTTTCCCCAGCGAAGATTTGCCTGCGGAATGGCAGAAATACGTGCAAATTAACGCTGATTGGTTCAAGAAGAAATAAGCTTGTTCAACCCTGGCGTTGAACTGACCGGCATTGATCAACATTCAAATTTCGAAACCCGATCCAATTGATCATGGTTCTTCACGCAACGCCTTGGGCGCTTGCGACCATTCACGCCACGCGTTGAACGCAGGGTCAATCTTTTTGTTCGTGCGCCAACTTGTTCACGCCAGTCGCGGCGTCGGCATGTTCAGTCCAATCCACGGCGCGCGAACCTAATTCAATTTCGCTTTTCAGCGTCTTGCGATATCCCAGCTTGCGAATAATTTCCAGCACATCCGTCCATGTTGGAAATGATTTGTGATTGACGCGCTTAAAAGTGTCAATGGCCAGCAGGAACAAAAACTGCTCCTTGTTCATTTCGCCTTCTTCCGCGGTCTTCACAAAATCCGTAAGACGCCGACCAGGACCACGGCGGCGCTCCAAATTGGAAGCCTTGGCAACTTCAATATCGCGACGGTCAAGACCAATGCGGCGATCGGTGACGTCTGCGGATTTTGCTTGCTTGTCAGGATCGGGCGATATTGGATTTTGTTTCATAGGAAGTCATTTCGTAAAAGTTGATGTGTGGATTCAGTCTTTCAATTCTAGTTACACTGTACCACTCAAGGCTATTTGTCCCGCATTGCAATAGTTCTCTAGAATGTTCCCTATGACTGTCGAATTTGAAGAACCAACTTTCAACCTGACCGCCGCCATTGTGGGGTGGATTGTGCCAGGCGCGGGGCATTGGAAAGTCGGCCAAACGGCTCGTGGATGGCTTATTTTGCTGGGCGTTGGTGGACTTTTTCTGTTGGGCGTGCTGGTGGGCGGTGTGGATTGCGTGGATCGCCGCGAAGATGGCATGTGGTTTATTGCCCAAGCGGGCGCCGGTGGTTTGGCATTTGCCACGGATGGATTGAACACCATGTTTTTAAAGTCTGGACGAGTGGGGGAGTTGTTGCCGCTCGCCGTTCAAAGCGGAACCGTCATGGTGAGCAGCTTCAAAGGCGCGGGTCCATCCAATGAAATTGGCACGTTGCTGTGCGGCCTTGCTGGCATGATGAATGTCATAGCCGTGCTTGATGTGTTGTATCGATCAACTCCAACCGTAAGCGCAAACTCAAGCGCAAGCAATGGCGCATTTGAATGATCATTCAACTTGCCTACGTTCCATTTTTGCAACCGCTACCAACCGTGGCGCAGTGGTGGTGGCTGTTGCTTGTGCCGGCGTGCGCGGCCATTAGCGTGATATGGAAAGCCGTTCGCTTAGACACGCTTGAACATTTTTGGCGCGAAGCAATCACCATGACGGCGCATTCGGTGTTGGCCATGGCGGCACTTGCCGCGGCGCTTATGGTGCTGCTGCGGGTGGTGATTCCTTTGTTGGCGACTTCGTAAGCGCGGCCCGAATGGCGGCTTTGCGTTCGCCACGCTTTCGATACAGACGCAATGCGACATATACAAGCGCAAGCCAAGGAACCGCATCAATGACAACGGCCAGTGGCACAAACACAAAGCGAAGTGGTTCTTCCCACAGGCGGTTTTTCCCCATTTCTAGGCATGCGCCGCTTACATCAAAGTCCGCGCTTGGCGGAAAAAGTTCATCATTGCGAGTGGTCACCCAAACCCGCACCACTTGAATCATGGGCCAACCCGCGCCAAGAGTTGCCACTCGCGCGCTGCGTTCATATTGATCCATGGGCGACATGGCGTTCACGGCCCACATGGGTGGGCCATCGACGTCCTCCACTGGCGCAAGAAGTGGCGCATACATTTGAGTGGCATTGATCCAACCCACGCCAAGCGCTTCATGATGGGAAACAGTCCACGGGTTACGGCCATTGGCAAGCCATGTGTCAATGTTGATCAAGTGCAATCCAACAACCATGTCCACGCACCAAGCCGCCACGCACAGAGAAATGATGATTGATGAAATCATCGCCAGCACCGCGTCGGCAATCACGCCGCGCATTAGCGTGGTCCTTGCTTAAACTTGATTCCCTTTCCAACACTTACTTTCGCGCCGATTGGTTTGTTGGATTGTTTGCCACGCAAGCGCCCCTTTTGTGCGGCGGCATTTTCACGCGCGGTCTTGGCCACTTTCAAACGGCCGCTTAAAGCCATGATCATTTTTGTGCTGCGTCGAAGCGGGCGATTCACACCTGTTGCTTCTGGCTTTTGCTGTGGAGCTAGGCCGCGCTTCTTTGGAGCAACGCGCGCGGCCTCTGGATCAGGCGTCAAATCCGGTGAAATGTCCAGCGCCAGCGCCACGCGGCCCCAACGCGCGCGGTCGCGCACTTCAACAAATACAAACGACTCCGCAAATTCACTGGCATGTCCAGCGCGGCCAATTCGATGGATCACATCATCATCCATGGGCGGCAAATCGTAATTCACCACGCAACGAATTGCCGGCACATGCAGTCCGCGCGCCGCGACATCGGTGGCAACCAATACGCGGTTCAGGCCAGTTCGCAATCCATCAAGCGCGGCCTCGCGCTGCTTTTGCGAGCGATCGCCATGCAACAAACCGGTGGGAATATTGTTTCGATTCAGCGCCGTGGCAACCCAGCCCGCGCGACGACGCGTGCGCGTGAACACCAACACGCCTTTGCGCGTGGGCTCTTTCAACAAATGTAAAAGCAGCGGCGTCTTGCCGGCGTCGCGGCAGTCGTAGGCGGTGGGAATAGTGCGCGCCGCGGTGGAACTGCCTCCGTAACGGAACGGTTCGCGCACCACTTGATCGGCCAAGTCCTCAACGGCGCGGCGCAATGTTGCGGTGTACAAAAGTGTTTGTCGTTCCGCGGGCATGCGCTCAATCAATGAGCGCACTTGCGGAGCGAAGCCCATGTCAAGCATGCGGTCGGCTTCATCAATCACGGCCATTTGCACCCACGCCAACGAGCACGCGTCCAATTCTAAAAGTTCACGCACGCGACCTGGCGTTCCAACCAACACATCAACGCCCGCGCGAAGCGCCGCAACCTGCGTGGAAATAGCGCTTTTGCCCCACACCACTGCGGAGCGCAAAACAGTTCCACCCAGAAGTTGCTCGGCCTCTTTGCCAATTTGCTGCGCCAGTTCGCGCGTGGGCGCCAATACAAGCGCGCGCAATCGGGCGCGAGAATCGGCGAATCGTTTTCCATGTTCATTGGGTTTATCAGCACGCAAGCGCGTGGCGATGGGCAACAAGTACGCCAATGTTTTTCCAGTGCCAGTTGGAGCCACGGCCACAATGTCGCGGCCCGTGATCGCGGCGGCCAACGTTCCCGCCTGCACCTCGGTTGGCTTGGTGATATTGCTGCGCGTCAAAAATGGAATCAGCAGCGGATCAACGCCGAGGGTCTGGAAGTCTTGCACAACCACAGGCTAGCGACTGCGGGCACGCGCGGTTCACAAGTTTGAATTGGCGCCGGCGCTAGCCGACTTGGGACATGCGCTATTTACACAGGTTTAAGAACTGGCGCCGGCGCTGGCGTTGCGGCAGGCAACAACCCCATGCGTTGATATTTCTCACGGTAC
Source organism: uncultured bacterium (assembly GCA_903914045.1). Lineage (GTDB taxonomy): Bacteria > Planctomycetota > Phycisphaerae > Phycisphaerales > SM1A02 > SYAC01. Next base: position 4,104 of record CAIWNO010000026.1, read on the forward strand.
TTCACATCAAGGCGCTTTTGACGATCTCCAAAATCAAGGCGCCGACCTTCCGAGAAAATCACAACCGGTTCGGTGGTCATTTCAAGCGGCTCGCCAGAAGCAATCTGCAACGTGGCCAATTTTCCTGGCGCGATTGAACCTAATCGATCGCCAACACCCGCGATCTGCGCCGCGCTACTGGTGACGCTTTGTAGCGCCATATCGCGCGGCAATCCATACGCGGCCGCGGTGGCCGCATGATCGGGTAAATGGCGCTCATTGCTGGGATCGTTGCCGGTGGCGATGCAAAATACAATTCCAGCATCCGACAATTTTTTTGCCAGAGCGTAAATCGCGTCCACCGAATCTGCGCGCCTACCAGGCAATCGATGCGTGCCCGCGATGACAACGGGAACTTTCATTTCTTTTAGCAGAGCCACGCAACTTGCGGCGCCGGCGCCACCCCAAATAATTGGTTTTAGATTTTTGCTTTTAGCCCACAGCAACGCGCTTTCAATTTGGCCCGGCGAGTTGGCCACAAAATAAACCGGCTCCTGGCCTTTGAGCACGCCGATCATATTTTCAAATCGCAAATCGCCTTCCGTCTTGGGGTCTTTCTCTCGCGCCAACATCCACGTCTTGGCGCGCTCAAAGAAGGTGTCAATCTCCTTCAAGTTTTTCGCCGAGTCCTTCTTCTGGTCCTCCACACTTTTATCCATCCATGGCGCGACAATTGGCTCCGTCATGGGCCAGTTCACAACCAAGCCGGCGCGTGGCATGAGCGTTTGGTCCTCGCTGGTCCACCCATCAACGCGCATCACGCTGGCGTGGCCAGCAACAACGCCGCTTTGCGGAAATATAACCGTGTTCAGCACGCCGCCAGAACGCGCGACCGGAATTAAATCACTGTCGGGGTTCACCGCAACACAAGCGCGGATTTCAGCGTGAAACGAGCCAAATTCATTGCGATCGTCGGTGGCCGATACTTGCTGCACTTCGACAAGTCCAAGCTGGCTTCCCACATTGATAAATCCAGGCAACACCGTGAAGCCCGCGCAATCAAACTTGTCGCAACCAGACGCAAGAGTTGGCGCGTCGCCAGCGCCCACCGCGGTGATCACGCCCTTATCAAAAATCACATAGCCGCGCTCGATGGTGGCTTGACCAGGCACCGCGGTGTAAATGCGCGCATTCACCAAGGCCACGATTTTTTGTTGCGCCTGCGCTGGAATCTCATCACTCTGCGCCGCCGCGATTGAGCACAAACCAAGCGCGCCCACAAGTCCAAGAATTATTTTTGTTGAGCCAATCATTTGCCAGCCTCCTCTAAAAGAATTTTCCATCCTTCAATTGATCCGCCGCAACCGCAATCTCCGGGACCCATGGTGTCAGGGTCGCGGCCGCGACGCACTTGATCAACCAACGCCTCGCGGCGAACATCAAGCATGCGTGCAAGCAGTGTCGTGGGCACCGCCGCGGGCTTGACGTCTTTTGCGGGCTCCACTTTGGCTGGCTCCACGGTTTTTATATTGCCGCTCTTCTCGCCTTCGGCAACCGCAAGCTCAAGCAAACGCGCGCGTAATTTCAAGTCGCGCTCGCGTAAAACACGCTCATTTGCGCGGTCGAAATAGCAGGCGCCCTCAATCCATGTGCTGTCGGCCACGGAAAAACTACTCAGCGGATCGCCCGACCAAATCACAAAGTCCCCGTCCTTGCCAACTTCAAGACTGCCCACGCGCTTGTCAATGCGCAATTGCTTGGCGGGATTCAGCGTGACAAATTTCAGCGCCTCCACCGCGGTGCAATCGCCGTACTTCACCGCCTTGGCCGCCTCCATATTGAGGCGGCGCGCCATTTCATCGCTGTCGGAATTAAAACTCACCACAACTCCAACATCATGCATCATGGCGCCATTGAACGGCACCGCGTCCATGACCTCCATTTTGTAGGCCCACCAATCACTAAAGGTGCTCGCGCCTGCGCCATGTTTGGCGATCAGGTCAGCCACCTTGTAGCCCTCAAGCACATGTTGAAATGTTCCAATGCGGAAATTAAATTCTTCCGCAAGCCGCAACAACATTAGAATTTCATCTTGGCGGTAACTGTGGCAATGGATCAAGCGCTTGCCCGCAAGAATTTCCGCAAGGCATTCCAATTGCAAATCGCGCCGCGGCGCCATGGTGATAGCGCGCTGTTCATCCGTCAACGCGGCGTAGTCGCTCTGCTTGGTGGCGTACTCGCGGGCCTCGCGGAAACTGTCGCGCAGCAAGGCTTCAACGCCCATGCGGGTGTTTGGATAGCGCCCGCGCGGACGCGTGACATTCTCGCCCAGCGCAAATTTAATTCCAGGAATTGCGTCTTCTATGCGGAAATCATTGGCACTTTTGCTCCACTTTAATTTCACCACGCTGTTCTGGCCACCAATTGGATTGGCGCTGCCATGCAATTGATTGGCGGCGGTCAGTCCGCCCGCAAGTTCGCGGTACCAACCAACGGCGTCGGGTTCAATGCAATCACCAATGCGGCATTCAGCCGTGTCATTGTTGGTTCCTTCATTCACGCCGCCTTCAATGCCAGTGTGACTGTGGCAATCAATCAGTCCAGGCGTGACATGTTTGTTGGCGGCGTTAATCACCAGAGCGTCGGGCGGAATGTTGGCAAGGTTTGCGCCCACGGCTTTTATTTTTCCATTGACCACCAGCATGTCGGCGTTTTTTAAAGTGCCCGCAGGACCACTGGTCCAAATGGTGGCGTTCTTCACCAACACAGTTTGTGCCACGGGCGATTTTTCAAATCCATATTCACCAAGTGGCGTGACCATTGGAATAAATGCCAGCGGGTCCTCAGATTTCTTTTCTGATGTGGCTGCGGTTACTGTCGCATCGGCTACTTTCGCATCAACTGGTTTTGCATCCACGGCTTTCGCATCGGCCACTTTTGCGTCAACGGGTTTTGCATCCGCGGCTTTTGCATCGGCCACTTTCGCGTCAACGGGTTTTGTATCCGCGGCTTTCGCATCGGCTACTTTCGCGTCAACGGATTTTGCAACTTCGCGCTTGGTCAGTGTGAACATAATTGACTTTCCATCACGCGTTTGCGCCACGCCATCAACGCGATCACCAATGCGAATTGCGGTGCAACGCAACACGCCTTCGCTGGCAAGCGCTTCGCCTGGCAAGGTGAAGCCCACACGATCTAGGTCAAAATCAATGCGTTCTGCCGCATATTTCTTGGGTTCGAATGGTTTAGCGGCGGCATCAGCCACGGCCGCCGTTGGCTTTGCGTCCACAACTTTCACATCCGCAACTTTCGCATCCGCAACTTTCGCATCCGCAACTTTCGCATCCGCGACTTTCGCATCCGCGACTTTCGTATCCGCGACTTTCGCATCCGTGACTTTCGCATCCGTGACTTTCGTATCCGCAACTTTCGCATCGGCCGCCGCAACGGCTGGCGCCAACGTTTCAAAATTGATCGCCTTGGTCTCTGGATCAAATGTTCCTGCCAACTCAATGGCGTCGCTCTTCAATGTGCACGGACCCTTGAAACCAAAAATCACCGGCTCGTACACATTCACTTTGTCTCCCGCA
>CAIWNO010000027.1 GCA_903914045.1 uncultured bacterium
GCGCTTGTGTTGGCGTTTATTGTGACGCCCGAATTAACAACAATGTTTCCAACTGCATTGACCGTGAGTGTTGTGGCTGCAGGAAGTGTTGGCGTTAGCCAGTCAGCAAAAGTAACAGTACCGGTTTCTGCTGCAGTTCCAATTGTATTTAATGTCTGAATGGTGACATTGCCATTTACAAGAGCGGCTTGCAATACTGTTGAATTGAGAACTGAACCATTTGCATTTGGTTCGAATGGAGTCGCGCCAGATCCATCACCATTGGCAGTATTTGGGGCTGCACTAATCGTTAAATTTGCAGGATCCAGCAACCACGTTCCGCCCTTGCCACCAAGTGCGGCCTTTGCATCAACGCGTCCAAACGCCTGCAGATTGTCGTGCGAACTGGTTTCAATAAATCCGCCGTTGCCTGCGCCTTTGCCCGCGCTATTGGCTGCGCCCGCGCCGCTGGCTTCAATGCTTCCAAAGAAGCCGGTGTATTCATTGCTCCACACAATTACGCGACCTCCGTCGCCTTTCTTGGTTGCGTTGGCCGTAATGCGCGCGTCTGTTCCAATGACCGTTCGATTGGCTTGCGGAGCATTGGCCGCGTTGCTTCCTAGATAATCGCCACCAATGCGCACGCTGCCGCCGCCGGTTGCGCCGTTGGCATTCACGTTTGCTTTGCCAAACAAACCAACGCGGTCGCCAAACACATCAATTTGTCCGCCCTTGCCCGTGGCGCTAGACGCATCCAGCGTTCCACTGACAGCAACTACGCCGCCCTTGCCGCCGCGCGCTTCAATGCTTTTTCCAATAATGGTTCCCGAAAGATCCATTGCCGTGGCGTAGAAGTCGCCGCTGCCCATGGACACGCGACCCTTGCCCGCTTTAATTGTTCCGGTGTTGCTAACGCCAGCCTCTGTTCCCGCGCCTGAACCGTCGGCGCCCAATTTGGAACGGCTCACCGTAACCATGATGGGACTTGATCCGTGCTGTAAATACACAGTGTCGCCCGCGGCCATGGCCACAACGCCATCGTCCACATCAATGGTGCCACGGTTGGCAACATATTGCCCAACCAGCGCCACGGATTGCGCGTGGATCATGCCTTCGTTGGTGATCTTGCCTGTGAGATTTGTGAAATTATTTTTTCCGCGCGCAAAGTCATTGTCGCTCATGGCGCCAGCGGCGGCGTAGAAGCCACCCACATTAATCAACGCGCCATTGCCAATGCGGAATCCCTGCGGATTCACCAAGTACACAATTCCATTTGAAAGCAAACTTCCATCAATGCGGCTGAGCTCTGAACCAGTCACGCGGTTGAGCACGCGCGAAGTGGAACTTGGCTGAATAAACTGCATGATCTGACCGGCTTCAATGGAGAAGCGGTTGTATTCAATGATTGAACCGTTGCTTGCTCGCACAACGAGGCGATTGCCATCTTGTGAGAAAGACACGTCTCCGCGGGTGATCTTGGTGACATCCACGCCGGCATTTGCCGCGCCACCAGTTGCCAGCATGGCCGCGCAGGCGTACATGGCCATCGACAAGGAAACTTGAAGCCAGGATATTTTTCTAGACGGCTTGGACGTAACGAATTGTGACTGTGTATTGGTCATTGTGATTTCTTATCTGAATAAAATTTAGTAAATAATTGTGGCGGTAAACCAGAACTGACTGCTTCCGCTATCCACTTGCACCCCTGCGCTTTGATTGGAGATGGAATTTAAAGCCCAACCCCAATCCACTCCAAGGGAAATATTGTTGAGAATGGTTAAGTCAATTCCAACACCCGCGCTGTACATAGGAGTGTTGGCTTCAAAGGCATACGCTTGATTGTTGGACACTGTTCCAGCGTCAAAGAATGTGTTGAGCACCAAGTCCCAATCTGGCGCGCCACCCGTGTTGCTGTCAGGCGCCCAGCGGAATGGCTTGGTGGCGGAAGGGAATGAACCGGTTGGAACGGCCGCGCTAAACATGCGCGGAATATGCATGCGATATTCCACCGTTCCCACAAGCGCATTGTCGCCGGCGGTAATGGACTGCGCAAAACCACGCACGGTGTACAAGCCACCCATGGTGTACTGCGACAGCGGTGTCAGGCGGTAATCAAAGGCGTATTGGCCGCGCAATGAACCAAAGATTTCATGGACCAGTGGCTTGTACAAACTCTTGCTGTTGTTCCAAGAGGAATCCAAAAGCGGATCCAAGTAGAAGGATCCGTACACCGAACCATTCAGGGTGGTCCAGTTGGAAGAAGTGTTGATGCGTCCAAGGTCGTCCAGATTTTGTTGATTGGCGTTGGTGGTGGTGTACATGGCGCCAAGACTTCCTTGAATGGCCGAAGTTTCACCAGTGGCAATGGCGTTGAACATTCCAGACACCGTCATGAAATCCGCGTTGCCATTGCTGCCCAGCAAATTATTTTGCGTCGTGGCGTTCCAGCCCTTGAAACCCGCGTCAAAGTCAAAGAATGAATTGCCCTTTTGCAGGAATGTCCAGATTAAGTCGCCTTGAACGCCCCAGTTGTTGCCGTTGAAATCTTCCGCGGCCAGACCAAGATCAGATGAGTAGTACTGACCCCATTGACCAGTGACGCGCCAACGGAAATCCTTCAGCGTTCCAATGCGCGCGTCGTAGTACCCATTGACCGACTGCGTGCCGGAGAAATTTGAATTTTGATAATCAATTGAAAGAATGTCGTCGTTGTTGGTCAACTGCGTCGCCAACAGACCAACGCGTTCTTGGTACTTGCTGGTCTCGGTGGTGCCTGTGTTGGACACCGACGCGTAGACATCAAAGAGTTGCTTTTCCTGAACGTAATAATCCAACACAACTTGGGCGCTGGATGGCTCGTTGGACACGGCCGCGCTGACGGTTCGACCAGGGAAGCGACTTAGGGAGTAGAGGTAATCCTCTAGAACTTCCTTTTCCATAACGTCGCCCTGATTCAGTGGGGATTCATTCTTAATGGTTGCGTGATCACTACTATTAATAGCTTGACCCGTTTCGCCGCCGCGCACACCGCTAGCGATGGTTCGAACGCCGGCAAGTTGCGCCGCCACCACCTTAATGCTGTTTTGGCCGGTGGCGGTGGTTGATGGCTCCACCAAACACTGAACGCCATTCACTCCGGCGGTATTGACAGATGCAACAACCGCTTTTTCAATAGCCGTAGCGGCGGATTCCGTAAGTGAACCGCCGCTAGAGGAAAGTTGGTCCAAAGTGAGGTCAACCTTCTTGCCCTTGGATATAGGACTTCCGGAATAGACTTTGCCTTTTTGATACAGGGTGACTGAAGTTTCCATAAGCGCCGCCTCGGTTGGCATGCGGCGGTGATTGGCGGGCTGCATTTCAAAACCAAACTTGGTTGACGGGGAGAAAATGTTTTCTCCATTGCCACTAGCTGCCTGTGCGCCTGCGCCAGCACCAGCGGCGCCTTTATTTTTTGATGTTGCGCCAGAAGTTGGCGCAGCATTCTTTGCCGCGGAATTTTTTGCCATGGCGCCAGCCGCGCCTGTTCCACCGGCAACTCCAGTGGCGACAATCGTTATGTTGTTTGTGTCTTCACCATTGGCGGCGGCCTCTACAAGACAAGCGGCGCCTGAAACGCCAGCTCTGTTCACCGCAAGCACAATTGCATTTTGAATAACCACGCGGGCGGAGTCCGTGAGCGAGCCACCGCTTGAGGCAAGTTGATCAAGCGTGACGGAAACTTTCTTGCCCTTTGACTTTGGACTGCCCGAATAGTTCTGATCGGTTTGATATAGCGTGACGGAAATTTGCATAAGCGATTCAACGCTTGGCATGACCGGATGATCAGCTGGTTCAAAATCAAAAGTGAACAGCGTTGACTCCGAAGAAACATTTTCACCACCAACCGCCGCGACCGGAGTTTGGGACTGGGGTGCAGGAGTGAGAGTTGGTTGAATGTTGCGATTTGGTTTTCGCACGTCAGGAATTAATGGAACGGATCCTGGTCGCGAATTGACTTGAGCAAAGGCGAACGTGTTCAGGCACAGGGCAAACAAACAAATCAATATCCAATGCCGGTCAAATTTTTTCGACAAAACAAATTGAGAAGTGTCAACCATTATGTATCTGTCCTAACCGGTGAGGGGTCTACGTTCAATGTAAATAAAATAGATCTAAAATATAAATTAAGTGGGAAATTTTGTCAACGAATACAGCCTACCGCATCATGGACATTTGGGGGGGAAAGTTTCACGTGTCCACTTTGTAAGACTGCTGCCGTAACCCATGTTTTTTACTTTGCTTAAGCAAGGGCGCTCTTTCAGCCTTCACACAGTGTGTTGCGTAGAAATGACGCCCAATGATGCGGAAGGAATCTACGTCGAAAGTCATTGCGGTCAATGTTCATGCTGTTGCACTTCATTGGCGCGCGACTAGATGTTGTATGCGCCAAAACTGAATCGCTAGTGATTGGCTTGCAAGCAAGCAACCATACACTTTTTTTCCTAGTGATGGATGACGTTCAACGGCACCAAGCTGTACCCCGGCAACCCGGCGGCGGCTGGCTCATGAGCCAACTTGGTTGCCTTTTTCACGGCGTGCGCATAGTCGGCGTCGTTTGAATTGTCCCACTTCACCAACGGTCGAAAATAGTCCGCCCAAATGAACTCTTGATAAAACACTTTTATATCTTTTGCATAACCACCCGCATGGCACACCGACGCGGCAAGGTCGCGGTATGGATCGTCAACGCAACCACTGACCGACGTTGGCAGATTCGCGGGATCAATTATTTTATGTTCACTGTCAAAGAGATACGCGTCGCCCTGCTCCACCATTTTTTTCCAAAAGTCGGCGGGCGCCATGTCGGACCAATTCTCCACCACAATGCCGTACACATTTTTGTTGGGTTGATTTGAATCCAGCAACGCGCGCACCGCGTGATGGCCGTCGTTTAAATAGGGAATACCACCGGGACCAATGATCATGACGGTGTTTGTGTCCTGCAATTTCGCCGCAAGTTTGTCGGCGGACTTTCGATTGAATGCCTCTGTGCGATCTTTCACCTCGCGAAATCCAATCATTGATTGGGTGGGATGCAAAGCTTGGGCGGGAATTAAAAATAATTCACCCTTGCGCATGTTGGGGTCGAATGGCGGGTAGTCGGTCTTGGCTTGCAATACAAACCACACACCGCCCACGGCCACCGCAAGTCCAAGCCACACCAATTTTCGGCGCAAGAATGTCATGGCGTAAGCATAAAGACTTGTATTTGCAACCCACGCCCAGGCTGGCGGCATGAACAACATATAAAAAGCAAAACCCCGACGAAAAGGGGTACGTCGGGGTAAGGTCGAAAAAGGGGGTCGACCACATGCTTGTTTCGAAAGTGCCAGCACGACACTCTCTGACATAGATGTAAACGTAAAAAACAGGTGACCTTGATCACGCACTTTCACATTTTTGCACATTTATTTTTATGTGACTGATAAACGACCGTAAACCAAACAATTTGAAGTATTTGTTAAAAAATTGTTAAGTGCGTGATCAAGGACAGGCAAAAATTACGTTTACATCTATGTGAAGAGCATGCCGAAATATCTTTGGTCGCAGGCTGAAACCGCAACGTTGCAAGTCACCCAGGCCGAACTGCGTTTGTGGCTACCTAAACAGC
>CAIWNO010000028.1 GCA_903914045.1 uncultured bacterium
ATTGGCGCGCACCAAATCGTGAATGGAGGCGCTGGTTTCGGTTTGTCGGCACTCCACTTGAGGCAACTTTGGAAACGCGCTGTCAATGGTCATGTCGCTGAACATCTGCGGAACTTCATCGCCCCACTGCGGCTTCAAGTTGTCCCAGTCAAGAGTTTCTTTTGCCAGGCGAGGCGGCGTGCCGGTTTTCAAGCGGCCAAGTTCAAAGCCCATTGAAATGAGCGCCGCGGAAATTCCTACGGCGCTGCCTTCGCCAACGCGGCCGCCGGCGGTCTTGGTTTCGCCAGTGTGCATTAGCGCGCGCATGAATGTGCCGGTGGTCAAGACAACGCTCTTGGCGGAAATATCAATGGCGCCATGCGACGCGGAAGAATGTTCATCCGCCACAAAAATAGGCCGCGCTTGTTGGGCGTTTGTTTCATTGGCGGCAAGCAATGTTTGATCCACAATAAATTTGCGCGCGCCAGCCGCCAGCGTGACGCCAACGCACACGCCATCGCGTGTTTGAATTTTGTCCACGGTTCCCGCCCACACATGCACGCCAGCGCGCGCCACAATGCGCTGCACTTCAGCGGGATACGCGTGCTTGTCGCACTGCGCGCGCGGACCCCACACCGCTGGACCCTTGGAAGCATTGAGCACGCGAAATTGAATTCCCGCATGATCCGTTGCCTCCGCCATGACTCCGCCAAGCGCGTCAATTTCGCGCACCATTTGTCCCTTGGCAAGACCGCCAATCGCCGGATTGCAACTCATGGCGCCAATGCGGGTTGGATCCATGGTGATCAAAAGCACGCGCGCATTTGTTTGATTGGCTTGTGGATTGGCCGCGCCCAAAACGCGCGCGGCGGCGCACGCGGCTTCAACGCCGGCGTGTCCGCCACCAATCACAATGACATCAAACGATTCCATTTCACAAGCCTAGCGAACATTTACGCACGAAAGAAATGTTCTTGGCAACGTATTCGACATGCATGGCAAGCAGGCTAAGTACGACGAAAAAACTCAAGACATATTTTTACAAATGAGCCGCTTGCAAATTGCGCGATATAAACTTGACATGCTTACACTTGCCGCATGTATCAAACCATTAAAGTTCGTCGCGCCACCAAGCCCGTCACCGTGATCTGCGTCTTCGCTGGTGACAAAGCCGTGCGCGGCTCCAAGCACGCTGGCGCAATGGAAATTGCCTTGGCGCATCCAGGCTTCCGCGGCGACAACGGCGAAGTGGTTGCCGCCGGAAAAAATATGTTGGCACTTGGCTTGGGCGACAAGAAACAATTCTCGCTTGACAGCATCCGCGTTGCCGGCGCGCGTTTGGTGAAAGTGTTGGCGCGCATGAAAGTGAGAGCCATTGATGTTGAAATTCCAAGTGGAATTGATCAACGCAATACTGCGTCCGACGCGCTTGGTCAAAGCCTGGCCGAGGGAATTTCGCTGGCCGCGTGGCGCTTTGACCACTTCGACGGCAAAGCCACCAAGAAGTCCGCCAAACTTTCGCAACTTGATGTGCATTCCTTGGACAAAACATTCTTGGCGGGTCTGACTCGCGGCGTCACCATTGCCGCCAGCGTGAATGAGGCGCGCAGAATGGCGGCCACACCGCCTAACATTTGCAATCCAGATTGGGTGGCGCAAGAAGCCAAGAAAATTGGGCGCGCCAGCGGTTTGCGCACGCGCGTGATTGGTTTTAAAGAGGCGCAAAAACTTGGAATGGGCGGCATTGTGAATGTGGGCAAAGCCAGCGCGTCGAAGCCTTGCATGATTGTGTTGGAGCATCGGCCGCGCGCAATTTCCGCGCGCGTAAAAACAGAACACATTGTTCTTGTTGGGAAAACCATCACCTATGACACCGGTGGCTATTCGCTGAAGGTGAACAACGGCATGAAGGGAATGAAGTACGACAAGTGCGGCGGTATGGCGGTGATTGGCGCCATGCAAGCCATCGCGGCGCTGAAGTTGCCAATTCGCGTGACCGGCATTTTGCCCACGGCGGAAAATATGGTTGGCGGCGACAGCTACCGACCCGACGACATTATCACCATGCACAACGGCGTTACGGTTGAAGTGACCAACACCGACGCCGAGGGCCGCTTGGTGCTGGCCGACGCGCTGAGTTTTGCGTGCAGTGATTTGAAACCCACCGCCATTATTGATCTTGCCACGCTCACGGGCGGCGTGGTGGTTGCGCTTGGACATTTTTGCGCGGGATTATTTTGCGAGAACGACGCGCTGCGTCGGCGCGTGAAAGACGCCGCCGCCACAACGGGTGAATCCGTGTGGCGCTTGCCGCTGTGGAAAGAACACCGCGATTTCATGCGTGGGCAACACGCGGATTTAATCAACAGTAATCCACAGCGCTCTGCGCACCCCATTCAGGGCGCCGCGTTCTTAAGTTTCTTTGTGGATGAATCCGTGCCGTGGTGCCACTTGGATATCGCGGGCGTGGCCAACTCAGATAGCAATCAAGATGTGTGCGCGGCGGGACCAACTGGTTGGGGCGTGCGAACATTGGTGGAGTTGCTCACGCGTTGGTCAAGCAAGTTGTAGTTGCGCGGATTGCCGCGCATGCGTGGAGAATTTTTCGCGTTGTCACAAATTTGAAATGGCGTCGAAGTCACCGCGCGTCTCACGCTTATTTGGGCGCCGACGGATCGTGACCATTTTCAATCATCGTAATCTTGGCCAGGCGACGCTCATGACGGCCGCCATCAAATGCGGTGCGAAACCAAATATCCACAATGCGCTTCATAAGCGTCTGCCCCAACAAGTCCGCGCTGAGGCACAACACATTGGCGTCGTTGTGCGTGCGACTGAGTTGCGCGCTAAGTTCATCCTGCGCCAAAGCGGCGCGAATACCCTTTATTTTGTTGGCGGCGATGCACATGCCAATGCCAGTTCCGCAAATTAAAATTCCACGGTCGGCGCTTCCGTTGGCAACGGAGCTGGCCACATGCCACGCGGCGTCTGGATAGTCGCACATTTGGCCGCCGCAATCGCCCAACAAATTCACGTCGTGGCCATCGCTACGAAGTTGCGTCATCAATGTCTGCGCAACTTGATTGCCGCGATGATCGGAACCCAGAACAACTTTCATTGCGACACCTGCGACGCGTTGCCAATGCACGCGGCGTTTGTGGCGCGCTTGACTTGCGCCGCGAATGTTGTTCCCACAATCAATTTCATTGACGCTCCATCATGTCAAATATTCCACAAGACGCTTTGGAATCACTTTCATAAATCGCACGGAAAGTGAATCGTAAGCGGCCTGCCCTTTGCCAATCGGATCCTCAATGTCGCCCTTTGGATCAAGCAACACAATGCGATCCTGACTTTCATCGTGATCCACCAAACGTTGCGCCGCCAGCAAATGACTTTCGGTCATGACAAAGGTCACGTCGGCTTTGCGAATCATGGCGGCGGTGACTCGCTTGCTGTGGCCATCATGTTTGAGAGAAAGTTTTTCAAGCGACGACCTGGTTTCACGGCTCATGGGTAAACCATCGCCCGCGGACAAGCCCGCGCTGGCCACAAAAATATCTTTTGACAAGCCCGTCATTGAACCTTGCTCAATCACATACCGCGCAATCGCCTCGGCCATTGGTGAACGGCAGGTGTTGCCTGTGCAAAGAAAGAGAGCCGTTTTCATGGGGCACGAATGGTACAGCAAGTTGGCTTGCACTCGCCATGCAAAAGTGCTGTAGCATTTCAATGCGCCCTCGTAGGGCCTTCATCCGAGACCCACCGTGGAATTCGTAACATTTGAAGAAGCGTGGAGCCTGCTTCGACGCCTTGGCGTGACCAAGGTGACGGACGCACCGAACGAAATGCGATTTGAATTGGCCGACTCGCCCAGCGTTGTGGTGATTGATGTCGCCGCTGATGATCACCCTGAAATTAAATCTTTGCCACACGAGGTGCGCCGCGTTGCGCGCAACGCCATTGCGAATTTTGTGGAGGCCTTGGTGCACAAGATGCACTTGCAACGCACCTATGTCATTCCTGTTGGAAAGTGGCGCCAGATTTTTGAAGCCGTGAGCCACGGTATGGTCAGCAGTGCGGCGTGGCGTGGCGTGGACACATCGGCCAGCGTGGAGTTGAACACGCGCGATCCGCTGCAATTTAATGTGGCCGACGCGCACACTTTGCGCGACTTGATCAAAGTGATTTTGCGCGATGGCCGCGGAATTGAGCATGGAATTACCTTGTGCAGCGACGGCGCGCCGATTGTGATTGAAATCATGCCCGCCGGCGAAATGATCATATTTGCGGGCCGCCCCGACTTGGCCAAACAGTGCCAAGAATTGCTGGCGCACGCCAAATCGGACTAACTACGCGCGCCGATTTATTTTTTGCGTTGATGCAACACGGAGAGAGCGCCCATTTTATTTTTTGCGTTGACGCGGCACGGGCAATGCGAGTTTTTGTTTTGTCTTGATTCTGCGCGCACAGCGTGACCATTTTATGTTCGTTCATTCGGCGCGCACAGCGCGACCATTTTATGTTCGTTGACACGCAGCGGACACCTCGCGTGTCGCGCTTACTCCACCGCAATCAATTTCGCGCTGGTGCCGGACGCATCACTTGCGCAAGCCTCTTGCTCATCGGCGGAAAGTTGCGCGCCATCAAAATGAAAGCGCGCTCCACACCCAAGACATTGAAAGTGCGCGGCATTTTTCTGAATGGGACCGGTACGGCACGCCGGGCAACGATTCTTTTTCAACGCTCGGCGCGTCAAGATTCCTTCAATGCCGGAAAGTGCTTCGCCAAAGAACACCACGAACGCCAAACTTAACACACTGCCAATAATCAGCACCAAGGCGCCCAGGGGAAATGAAAATATGCAGATGAAAGCCAGCACAAAAGCACCCATGTATCCAAACAGCACCACAAATGGATAGGCGCGGTTCAGGGATCGCAGAAGGCGAAGAATCATGTCACAAGCGTAGATGCAGCAAGCCCGCAAGTCGAATGCGTGATTGCGGCATTTGCCCAAAGAAATCGCAAGACCCAAGAAGGCCCGGCATGTTGCGCGCTTGTCAAACATGTTTATTTCTGTTGGTTACACTGCAAGTTGGGCTATTCCAGCCCGTGGACCACTTCTTATGGCTGACCAAATGAAACTAATTTGCGACCGTGCCGCCTTTGTTGATGCCGTGCAGATTGCCGCCGCCGTTGTGGCGACGCGCGGAAATGTGCCTGCCCTGCTTTGCATTAAGTTGACGGCGAAAGACAATCGTTTATACCTGCAAGCCGCCGACAAGGACATTGCGCTTGAAATTCCAGTGGCCAGCGTGGATGTGAAATCGCCTGGCGAGGCGCTGGTTCCGGCTGAACGCTTGTCGCAAATCGCGCGTGAATGCGCGGGCACAACGTTGGCCTTTGAATCCAACAAATCTATTTTGTCCATTAAAGCCGATGGCATGCGCTTTAATGTCAACGGCTACGACCCGAAGGAATTTCCAGCGCCGCCGCAGTTGAATTCAAAACCGGAATGCACCGTCAGCGCCGCGACATTTCGCAAGTTGGTTGGTCGAACTATTTTCGCGACCGCGGTAGAAAATAATCGCTACGCCATTGGCGGCGTGTTGATTGAACGCGTGGGCAAGCGCCTGCGCCTAGTTGGAACCGACGGCCGCCGCTTGGCGGTTGCCAAAGGCGAATGCATCTCCGCCACCGAAACCGATTCAAGCGTGATTGTGCCTACAAAGGCGCTGAATTTGCTCAATCGCTTGGCGGTTGATCCAGAGGACCCAATTGAAATTGCCAAGGCCGATGGCCGACTTGTGTTCACCATTGGCAGTGGCGCCGATGCCGCCAAGATGGTGACCAGTTTGATCGAGGGAACCTTCCCCCCGTTTGACGATGTGATTCCCAAGGAACATGATCGCCGCGTGACATGCAATGTCGCGGCGCTGACCGCGGCCGTGCGTCGATCAAGTTTGTTGACCAGCGAGCAAAGCAAAGGCGTGAAGATGAATTTCACCGCCACGCAGTTGACGCTCTCAAGCAGTTCGCCCGATGTTGGCGATTCCGAAATCACAATGCCACTTGAAGGTTTCCAAGGCGAGCCAATCGAAGTTGGTTTCAACCCTGGCTACATTGTGGACGCGCTTAAAATTATCGATGCACCGGAAGTCATCATTGAGTTGAAAGCCACCAACAAGCCTGGCGTGCTTCGCATTGGCCAAGAGTTCACGTATGTCATTATGCCGTTGAATGTTTGATTTCTGTCTGAAGCAAAAATAAAAGAAGCCCGACCGCAAGGCCGGGCTTCTTCTTTTTTACAATGAAATCAGCGGCAAATTAGCCATTTTGGCTTTTGGCGTAATGCACGCCGCAGCCGTAGGACTTGGTTTTGTCTGGAGACACAGCCTTTCCTGCTTTCAATTGCGTCAGCGCATTGATGACATAGTTGGTCTTGCCAGCGGTGGCGCCGCGATCAGAACTGTCATCGAACGCGCCGGCGTACACCAACTTGCCGGTTGAACTAATCACAAACATGGCGGGCGTGGTCTTGGCGTCGAACATTTTTCCAATGACTCCGCTGCCGTCAATCACGGCGGCGTTGGCGACCACTTTGTTGTCGGCCAAATATTTCGCGGTTGCTTGTGGATCATTGGCGGTGTCGCCAGTGCTGTTGACCATGACAAACACAACATTGGGATCAATCACTTTGGCTTCGGCAATCATTTTGGTGACCAGACCAGCCTTGGTAATTCCAGCGCACACTGGGCAACCTGGGTTGACCCATTCCATGACAACCGTCTTGCCAGAAAAATCGTTGAATTGCATTGTCTTTCCGTTGACATCGGTCATTGTGAAATTTGGAACTTGCTCGCCAACCTTCACGCGCTTTTCCTTGGTGTCGGTGGTGGTTTCAGAAGCCTTGTCATGCTTCTTGTCCTTCTTGGTGTCGTCGGCCATGGCGAATGTTGCGGCGCAAAAAAGAAGGGCTGAACCTGTGAGCAACGCAGTAATACGAGAATGCTTCATGAAG
>CAIWNO010000029.1 GCA_903914045.1 uncultured bacterium
TTGGCGGCAAGGGGTTCTCTATACTTACGCCCATGGCGCGCAACATGAGCGCGCCAACAATTCCAGAAAGCAAAATTCCACAGAGCGCCAGCAGCGCGTTTTGATTTGTGTTGAGCCGCCATAACTGTGGCAAGGCATTTGCAAGGCGCAACCATTTCACTTTCCAAAGCAACGCCATGGAAATCCCCGCCCACGCCCATGTGATTGACGCGGGAACAAATTCAGGATTTGCGGCCGTCTCTTGCGACGCAATGTCCGCGCCACTGCATAGACTTGCGGAAATTATGCCCAACGCGCTCCAGAAAATTATTGAAAGAAAATTTATGGAAGTGCAGGAGCGCAAGCAGCACTCGCCGCTGGAACTTCTGCAGGAAAAGGCTCGTTCCATGCCTCGTCCGCGCAATTTCTTCCGCGCCGTTGTGCGCGACAACGCGGAGCCAACGCGTGTTATCGCGGAAATTAAAAAGAAAAGTCCGTCCGCCGGTCTCATTCGAAATGACTTTGATCCAGTGGACATTGCCCAACGCTATCACCAAGCTGGCGCCGCAGCCATTAGTTGCTTGACTGACCAGGTGGACTTTGGCGGACAATTGGATTTCATAGAACTCATTCGCGCCGCGGTCCCCCTGCCTGTTCTTCGAAAAGATTTTATTGTTGACAGTTGGCAAATTTGGGAAAGCCGCGCCGCCGGCGCCGACGCTATTTTGTTGATCGCCGAATGCTTGACTGAGCAAGATATTGTTGACTTTCAAATTCTTGCGGTTGAACTTGGCATGACTGTTTTGCTTGAAGTGCATGATGTTGAAAGTTTGTACCGCGTGCAAAATCATGTCGGGTTTCCGCACGCCGGCTATTCACTTCTTGGCATAAACAACAGAAATTTAAATACCATGACCACGGACTTGGCGCATACGTTTCGCATGGTTGATTTAATAGATGATCGCCGCGTGGTGGTGAGCGAAAGCGGCATTCGCACGGCGCACGATATTCAGCGCCTTCAACAACACGAGGTTGGAATTGTTCTTGTGGGCGAGCATTTACTTCGCCAGCCCGACCCGGGCCAGGCGCTTCGCGAATTACGCGCGCCCACCATTATGTAGTTGCAATTTCTACTTTTTGCCAATCGCCGCGCAAAGATTCGACTGGCATGCACGCCGCGCGTTTCATGCCGCAACCCAAACGCTTGGCTGCGATTAATTTGCGATCAATCCGCGATCAGCTGTTCAACAATTTGAACCGCGTTCAACGCTGCGCCTTTGAGTAGTTGATCACCAACCACCCACAACGCCAATGATTTTCCAGGCGCACCACCATGGTCAACGCGAATTCTTGAAACCAAAACTTCATCAAGACCGGAAACCATTTGCGGGTCGGCCGGTTGATCGCCATTGGATTCGTCAACCACGCGTACACCGGGAGCATGCGCAAGAATATCCAGTGCTTGCACTGGAGAAATTGCGTTGGCAAATTCCAAATGCAGCGCAACGGCGTGGGCACGCAGTGTTGGCACGCGAACACAAGTGGCGCTTATTCGCAAGTGGTCGTGCCCTAAAATTCGCCGACTTTCACGAACAAGTTTGTGTTCCTCCTCATTGGATCCATCAGGTTGGCGGGGAGAGTTGTGTGGAAACACATTAAATAAAATCGGCCTTGGAAATAATTGACCCGCAACTTTTTCACCAGCGGCCCACGCGCGGGTTTGTGATTCCAACTCATGCATGCCCGCAAGGCCAGCGCCAGAGACGGCTTGATACGAACAGGCGGTCATTCGTTCCAGCTGCGCCACGCGATGCAATGGAGCGGCGACCATTAAAGAAATAATCGTGGTGCAATTTGGATTTGCCACCAAGATTGGTTTGCCCTTTAACATTTCTCCATTAATTTCAGGCACAACAAGCGGAATGGCGGGATCCGTACGAAACGCGCTTGAATTATCCACCGCAATAATATTGAGTTCCACCAACATGGGCGCCAACGCGCGCGCCGTTGCGGCGTCCGCGCACAAAATGGCGTAGTCGCTTCCCGCCAATGCCTCACGATCAATGGTTTGCGCCGCTAAAGTTTGTCCGCAAAACTGAAATTTTTCGCCAGCGGATCGCTCGCTGCAAAACAGGCGCAACTGAGAAATTGGAAAGTTTCGTTTCTCAAGCAGTTGAATCACTTCACGGCCAACAGCGCCGGTTGCGCCGATGACCGAAACACAAAAAGTTTTTGTTCCGGCTTTTGAATTTTTTGTTGTGGAAAAGGCGGGCGATGCACCCGCGTTCACGCCACTCACTGGTGTGGACCAATCAGAAAAAATCGCGCGATCTCAACCTCGAACAAAGATCCATCATCGCGCTCCATCACATACGTCCCTTGCATCGTGCCCCACGCGGTTTGCAGCGGACAAAAACTTGAATATTCAAAATGATCACCAGGAGACAAATTTGGATGGTGTCCCACCACCCCAAGTCCTTGCACCTCATGTCGCTCTCCGTCGGAATCAACAATGACCCACTTGCGGCTGCGAAGTCGAGCGCAGCTTTGGCCCTCGTTGTGCATGACCACTTTGTAGTTGAACAAATATCGTCCATTGTCGGGGTCCGAATGCGATGGCAAGTATCGCGGATCAACCGTGATTCGAATCCCGTGAGTCACGCACTCGCTGCCCTTACAAGTTCTTGCTGATGAAGCTGTCATGATTATTGCACGATATGCGAGCGAGGCAATTTAACCAAGTCAAATCAAACTCATTGGTAAAAAATTGCGCAAGCATTTGCGCACCAAGGCGTTATTCAAACCAGCCCTTTTTTTGCAGGGGTAATTTCAAAACTTCGCCATCTTTCAACGTGCGCCAATCAAGACCTTGGGAAAATCGTCTATACCCAGCGCAATTTGTTTCAATTACAAGCGGCATAAGATTTGGAACAGGAACTGGCGGCGTGAATCCGGTGGTATCGCTGACAACCGCAAACGCGTTCGGGTCCGGTGGAAGTCCGTTTCGCTGCTCGTCTAGACGAACCACCACACCAGCAATATTTTTTTTGCTTTCTGAATCAAAGGCTTTGAACACGATAAGTTTAGTTTCAAGACGGCGAATTTTTAGGATGAATTCACTGTCACAATTGCTTGCTAGAAAATCTTGGCGCGCCTCTTGGTATCCAGGCTTGCGAACCGTGATGACGTTTCGAAACCCAGAGGCATGTTTGACCAGCGATTGCCCAGAAGAATCACTTCTCATGTCTTGCAAATCCGGAAAGCCCCATCGATCTTCAAGACCAGGCAGCGGCAAATATAAAAAAGTGCTGGCCAAAACTTCTGCGTCATTGATCGGCGCGCCTGAAGATTCATCGATGACCTTCAGCCGAATCGCGACATATTTTACAGGCGCCATGGACACGGTACGTTTTGTCTTTCCATCCAAATCATCAAATCGCAACACCATGTGGGAAGTATTTTCCGTGTTCAGCATGTTGCTTGTTGTCTTGGATGAAAAAATTCCGATCGAGGCTGGCTCAAATCCCGGTTCAAGAAATGTCAACTTTGTGTTGAATGGCGGAATCCAAATTCTTGCGTCGCCAGCCTTATCACTTTTAACAGCGTTGGAGTTGGTGGCAAGCAATGAAAGCAACGTGACACTGTGGCGATGAATGGTCACACCCTCCACAGGATCGTTGTGCACTGAATCCTTTAATTGCAAATCCAGTGGACGAGGAAAGCAACCAAGTTGAAATAATAAAATGCTTGTGGCGGCCAGTTGAAACACGGCGCGCGTGCGGGCGAATTTAAAATTCGTGTAGGTGTCAAACAATAGAAGGCTGCTCTGCTTATTGATACGGCGTGAATTCATTCTTGTTGGGTGACCTCACATCATTGTCCACAAACTATTCAATTACGTCGAGATTTATTTTATTCAACGACTGGAACACCGAGGAAATATAAATCGCGCAACGCAATCACAATAGAAGCGGCCGCAAGTATGACGCATCCCAGAATTCGCACGCAGGTGGCCAGTGTTGGACGCGGGCGAATTAGGGGTACCTCACCAAACCAAAGCCCAAGGGGTGCGATGGACGCAAGCAACCAACTCAGCGTTGAAACTCCATTCGTGTCGTAGCCAAATCCGGTTGCGGCGCCAAGTGTGGCGATGCTTGCAACCACAACCGCTCCGCTTTGTCCAACGCGCGCGTGAATCATGGTGCGTGATGAAAAACAAATCTGCATAAGTGAAGCACATCCTAAAAGACACGACGCGGCTCCAATTGGTATTGAAAGTTTTGCAAATCCAGAAAGCATGGCAAGAACGGAGGGAGCAATAAGCGCAAAACTAAGCGCCATTGGTGTTGAAAAA
>CAIWNO010000030.1 GCA_903914045.1 uncultured bacterium
ATGCATGGGCCACGGAATGAACCACAAATACTCTTCAGTTCTGACTCCCATTGTGCGAAGCAATGACCGCCCACATGGAATCATCTCAACAAGTTTTGCCTCAACAGTGGCGCTGTTGGCCGGCGCGTGAACGACCATTGGCGGGATTGCTGGCGTGCGCGCTGATCGCGTTTTTGGCTTGGTCAGTGCTGCTTGCCACGGGCGATTGGATGTGGGGCGCGCTGACTTTCATGGGCATGTTTCTGGCGCTTATTGACTTCTTTTTGCCAACTGATGTTTTGTTGAGCGGCGAAAAAATTATTGTGCGCCAACCACTGCGCGTACGCGGCATGCAATGGGATTCAATCCATATTTGTAAGGATGGCGGCGACGCGCTTTTGTTGATTCAGAAGGGCGCGCGTACATCTTTGCAAGGTCGATTGCAAGTTCCACTTGGTCGTGGTGAATTCATGCAAGGTCGCAAGCGCGCAATTGAAGATTTGTGGCGTCAATGCAAGTAGGTTCATGTCCACGTGCATTCTTTGCCTTGTGCAAGCGCATGCCAAGCGCATCACTCGTGTGCTATTTACAGTTGAGATTCGATGGGTCGGGTAAGGTTTGATTATGAGCGACCACTTGGACAAGAAATCATCAACTTCATGGCGCGAAAAAATTCGCCACGCCTTTGCGGTGGACGCGCCTGGTCCCGCCGAACCCACGGACTCGCAGCGCGTGGTGGTTGAAAAGTTGCTTGTCACAATTGTGGAGCGCGGCATGGCGCAACCCGCCGGAATTTTTCTGGAAAGTTGGCGACCACTTGGCGTTTTAACTGGTCAAGGCATGCAAGCGCTTTCACCCTTCGCGGGAATTCTTCTTGACCAGAATGCGTGGAAAGAAGTTGCAAATTATCTTGACAAGCGCGGCGCAATTTTGTGGATGTTGCAGCGCATGGACGAATTGGAATCTCAGCGCGAAGCAAAGTTGCGCGAGCGCAAGAACCATCAGCCGCCGCCATCACGACCGTCAGTTTGAACGCAATTCAATGCACATATTCACTATCTTAATCAAAGCCTAAACGCTTTGTTATTTGTCCAAGCAACGCCATTTCAAGCAACGCCATTCCACCGCTATTCCAAGCAACGCCAGCCCAAGCAACCACTTTTGCATTTTCCAAATCTGCCCCATCTGAACATAAAACACAATTGATCAAATTTCCTCGCGCTGCGTGTAGGCTTGCCAATCAACATGAGTGGCGCCGCAAAAAATCAGAGCAGCTTGAACAAAGACATTCTTGAAATTGTTGTCGCCACGGATTGTGGCAGCACAACCACCAAGGCCATCATGCTGGAGAAAAAAGACGGCCATTGGCGCCAGACTTTTCGTGGAGAGGCGCCGACCACCGTTGAAGAACCATTGGCCGATGTGACCATGGGCGTTACCAATTCAGTCACCGAGTTGCAGGAACTTTCCGGTCGCCGCCTGATTGATGACGATGGAAAAATTATCCGACGAACTTCGCGCGACGACCCAAACGGTTGCGACGCGTATGTCAGCACATCAAGCGCGGGTGGTGGTTTGCAAATGATGGTGGCTGGCGTGGTGAAAGAAATGACCGCAGAAAGCGCCAAGCGCGCGGCGTTGGGTGCGGGCGCAATTGTCATGGACACCATTGCGGGCAATGATCGGCGCAAACCGCACGAGCAAATTCAACGCATTCGCGAATTGCGCCCCGACATGGTGTTAATTTCCGGCGGCACCGACGGCGGCGACCAGCGCAAAGTTGTTGAAATTGCGGAACTGATCGCGCCCGCCAAGCCGCGCCCGCGCTTTGGCGGCGAATATCAATTGCCGCTGATTTATGCTGGAAATCGCGAAGCCGTGGCCGCCATTCGCAAAGTGTTTGACGCGCCAGGATTTGATTTGTCCGTTGTTGAAAATCTTCGACCAACTTTAGAAAGAGAAAATCTTGGACCCGCGCGTGAGAAAATTCACGATGTGTTTCTAGAGCACGTCATGGCTCACGCGCCTGGCTACGACCGTCTGATCAGTTGGTCCGACGCGCCCATCATGCCAACGCCTGGCGCCGTGGGCGACATTCTGCAGGAGATCGCCAAGCGCCGCGGTATTAACGCGGTGTGCGTTGACATTGGCGGCGCAACCACCGATGTGTTCAGCGTGTACGACGGTGTCTTCAATCGCACGGTCAGCGCGAATTTGGGAATGAGTTATTCCATTTCAAATGTGTGCGCCGAAGCTGGAATGGAAAATGTATTGCGTTGGGTGCATGTGGACATGGACGAGCACGAACTTCGCAACCGCGTGAAAAATAAAATGATTCGTCCAACAACAATTCCGCAAACGCTGGAGGCGCTCATCTTTGAGCAGGCCGTCGCGCGCGAGGCGCTTCGGCTTGCGTTTGTGCAGCATTGTTCGTTCGCCACAAATCTCAAAGGCGTGCAACAGCAGCGCACCGTGGGCGATGTCTTTACGCAGCAAGACGCGGGTGCCAGCCTTGTTGACCGCATGCGCATGGATTTACTGGTGGCGTCTGGCGGCGTGCTCAGTCACGCGCCGCGCCTTGAACAAACCGCCGCAATGTTGCTGGATAGTTTCGAGCCCGAAGGTTTCACCGAGCTGGCCAAGGACAGCATTTTCATGATGCCACACTTGGGCGTGTTCGCCAGCGTGCATCCGCAAGCCGCGCTTGAAGTTGTGGAGAAGGATTGCTTGATCGTGTTGGGCAGCGCGGTCAGCGCCAAGGGGCAGGGGAAAATGTCCAAGCCATGTTTTGCGTGGACCATGAAGATCACAAAGGCGGGCAACGCGCAGCAGGGGACAGCCGCGCATACCGCGGCGCACAACTCCGTCAACGCGCAGCAGGGGAATGCGTCAAACAATTCTGGCGGTGCGCCAACAAATAATGGCGACGCCAGCGGCACGCTTCTGTGCGGCGACATTGCGCAAGTTGCGCTTTCTCCAGGCGCCGAGGCGGACATAGAAGTTCGCCCCGAGCGCGGATTTGATTTTGGCGCCGGCCCTGGCAAGCCTGTCACGCGCAAAGTTCGCGGCGGTCCGCTGGGCGTCATCTTTGACGCGCGTGGCAGGCCACTTGCATTGCCCACCGATTTGTCTGAGCGCCGCGCGTGCTTGAACAAGTGGATCAAAGCCTTGCGCGTGTATGGCTAAAAAATTGCTTTTGCAAGCCATTTGCAGGCCATTTTCCGTTGGATGTGTCCAACTAGAACAGACCAGCGCTGGTTAAAAAAAAGAAGGCGGTCACCAGAATAAACCGGTGACCGCCTACGTCAATTCCAAATCAACTCACTCAGTCAGCGCTGCGTGCAACCGCAACATCCCACCAGCCATCCTTGTTCATACGACCACCGTTGCTGGCCATGCGAAC
>CAIWNO010000031.1 GCA_903914045.1 uncultured bacterium
AAAATGAAAGGATCCAGCTCACCTCGAGCTGGATCCTTCAGGCTCGGTTGGATGCGTTGAAATACTTTGCATCGCCAAGCCAGGGTTGAGTGACTCACTCAACACATTGACTATCGAATACAAAAAACAAAATGCAAGCACACAAATATAAATTGTGAACTAGCACAAGAAAATGACGCAAAAACTTGTGTAATTGGTCATAAGTGTTTATTGAAAGAGGGGCTAGAAAAATGTCGTTTTTTGACTCAGTGCTGGCCGTGGCAAGATATTTTGGGATGTGCTCTTTCTTTGGATACAAATCCACGAATACAAAAAGCGCAATGGCTTGATTCAGAACCAAGCCTCTTCGCAGTCGAACTTGTTATACAGTTCTAGCGTGAAACGCATTCTTCAAATTGTGGCGATGCTTTTGTTGGCCAGTTGCGCCGCGGAGCCTGAAAAGGTTTCCAGCCCCAACTTAATTGGCGCTTGGAAAAGTGATTTTGACTCCACCACGCTCACCTGCGAAGACACGGGTTTATTCACCTTGTCATTCACGGGTCCAAAGACGCGCGCCATTGTGGGTGACTACACCTTTGATGGAAAAATTCTCACCTTTCGCAATCGGCCAGAGACCAAATTGTGCGTGGATGAAACTGGCGTCTATGAAATCAAGATCAATGGCGCGCTGTTGATCGCGCGCAAGGTGAAAGACACTTGCCCATTGCGTGAAAAGCAAATGGATCATTCGTGGACGCGCGTGAAAGCGGCGGGGCCGGGCTCTTCCGCGCCTGCATCGGCAGCGCAATAATTCATTTGGACTTCGCAATTTTTCCGCGGTTCATTGATGTGTGTTTCGTTTAAATGCTTGGTCTTCATGATTGAAAATTGTTTTTCAATAGTTTGTACGCGTTCAAAAATCCTGTCGCTTGTCCAATTCAGGGGATAGACTTGCCGTCATGCAAGGACGCACACTTTTACTGGATCCACGACTGAACAAAGCCACGGCATTCACGGAGGCTGAGCGGGAAAAATTAGGTTTGATCGGGTTGCTTCCCGACGGAATTGAGACCAGTCAAACCCACATTCACAGAGTGAACACACAACTGAGTCATTGCACCTCTCAGTTGGAAAAATATGTGTATTTAAGCGAGTTGGCCGACCGCAATGAGCGCTTGTTCTACATGTTGCTGCGTGCGGAACCAGAAATGTTGATGCCGATTGTGTACACGCCAACAGTGGGCGAAGCGTGTCAGCAATTTGGGCACATCATGCGCCGACCGCGTGGCTTGTATGTCAGTTTGAAGCGCCGCGGAAAAATAAAAGAGGTGCTGCGCAACTGGCCCGAAAAAGATGTGCGCTTTATTGTGGTGACCGACGGCGAGCGCATTCTTGGTTTAGGCGATCAGGGTGTCTGCGGCATGGGAATTCCAATTGGAAAGTTGGCGCTGTACGCCGGCCTTGGTGGCGTGCCGCCAAACGTCACGCTGCCAGTGACGCTGGATGTTGGAACCAACAACGAAGCGTTTCTAGAAGACCCGCTCTATCCAGGCATGCGCCAGCGAAGAATTACGGGCGATGAATACACATCATTTGTTGATGAATTTGTGGACGCGGTGCAAGAAGTCTTTCCGCATTGCTGCATTCAATTTGAAGACTTCACCAACAAGACCGCCATTCCGTTGCTGGAGCGACATCGCAAGCGCGTGTGTTGTTTCAACGACGACATTCAAGGCACGGCCGCCGTGGCGGTGGCTGGATTGTTCGGCGCGTGTCGCATTATGAAAAACAAAGTGCGCGACCAACGCGTCCTATTTTATGGCGCCGGAAGCGCCGCGATTGGCATTGCGGATTTATGCGTGTTGCAAATGACACGCGAAGGTTTGCCAGAGGCGGAGGCGCTGAAGCGATGTTTCTTGATGAACTCAAAGGGCCTTGTGACCGCGGAATCCGTTGGTTTAAGTGATCAACAACGTCGCTACGCGCATGCCAACACGCCAACAAAAGAGTTGTTGCACGTGGTTGAAATGGTCAAGCCCACCGCGTTGATTGGCGTCAGCACAATTGCCGGCGCCTTCACGCCGGCAGTCATTGCCGCCATGGCTACATTAAATCCGCGGCCGATTTTGTTTCCGTATTCCAATCCCACAAGCAAGAGCGAGTGCACGGCCAAGGACGCCATTGAGCATTCGCAAGGTCGCGCCATTTTTGCCGCGGGCAGTCCATTTCCGCCGCTGCACTATCAAGGGAAACTTTTTGTGCCAGGGCAGGGAAACAATGTTTACATTTATCCAGCGGTTGGTTTGGCCGTGTACGCCACGGAAGCCAAGCGCGTGACCGACGACATGTTCCTGCGCGCCGCGGAAAGTTTGGCGGCGCAAGTCACCGAGGAAGATTTGCAAGTTGGTTTGATCTATCCACCCGTGGCGGAAATTCATCCAACGCTGATTAAGGAAGCGGTGGATGTGGCGACTTTAATTTTTGATCAGGGTCTTGCCGGCGTTGCGCGACCTAGTGACATTGACGCGTTTGTGCGCGGCAAGATTTACAACCCCACGTACTGAAAATGCATGGGCGATTGATTGGCTGACATGTCTAGCGCGCGTGCTCTGTGTAATTCACTCACTATCAATTTGATAGAACGTGAAGCGGCTTGGAGAATCGATTTATTTTTTTGGTTCACGGAACGCCAGCAGTCGCAAGCCGTTGATCACCACGGCAACCGTGCTGCCTTCGTGCATGATCACGGCAAGCGTGGTTCCAATCAGACCGCTTAAAGTCAGCGGAATCAGAATGAAAACCATGCCCATGCTCACCGCGACATTTTGCCGGATCACTTTGCGCGCGAAACGCGCCAAGCCGATCGCAAATGGAATGCGCTGCAAATCGTCGGCCATAAGCGCAATGTCCGCAGCTTCAAGCGCCACATCCGTGCCGCCGCGGCCCATGGCAATTCCAACCGTGGCCATGGCCAGCGCGGGCGCGTCATTCACGCCGTCGCCCACCATGCCAATGGCGTGATATTTTTCCAGCAGCGCTTTCACGCGGTTGATCTTGTCCTCGGGCAAAAGTTCCGCTTCGATTTCGTCAACGCCAACGTCGTTGGCAATGGATTGCGCCACTCCTTTGCGATCGCCTGTGAGCATGATCACGGGTCGAACATTCAGTGCGTGCAAAAGGCGAATGGCTTCGGCGGCCTCGGCGCGCGGACGATCCGCAAGCGCGATGAAACCGAGAACTTTTTCGCCGCAACTCAACACGACAACGGTGTTGCCGCTGGCATCGTGTTGCGCCAGAGCATTGTTCATGGTGTCGCTCAGCGCCGCGCCGCTTTCGCGCATAAGCCGCGCGGAACCCACTTCAATTATTTTTCCCGCCACAGTTCCCGTTACACCCTTGCCCTTGATGGCGCTCACATTGTCCGCCGCCGCAACACGAATATCTTTTGCCTCCGCGGCGCGCACAATGGCGCGCGCAATGGGATGCTCGCTGCGTTGCTCAATGGCGCTGGCTGTTTCTAAAAGTTGACGCTCACTCACGCCATCCGCGGTGAACATGCTGACAATTTGCGGACGACCATTGGTCAGCGTGCCAGTTTTATCCAGCGCAATGGCGCGAAGAGTGGCCAGTCCCTCCAAATGCAAACCGCCTTTGATCAACACGCCAGATCGCGCGGCGCGGGCCACGCCAGAAAGAACCGCGGCGGGCGTGCTAATGGCAAGCGCGCATGGACTTGCTCCAACAAGCATGGCAATGGCGCGCAAAAGTGATTGGTCAAAGGGCAGCCATCCAAAATATGTTGGAATGACAAGCGCCAACACGGTGCCCACAACAACGCAAGGCACATACACGCGCGTGAACGCTTCCGCGGCGCGTTGAGTTTGCCCCTTCTGTTGCTGCGCGTCCTCCACCAAAAGAATCATGCGTGACATGGTGGATTGCGAACTTGGACGCGATACTCGGATCTCAAGGCTGCCATCACCATTCACGGTGCCGGCGAAGACTTCGTCGTTTACATCTTTTTCAACGGGCACGCTTTCGCCAGTGATTGGACTTTGATCAATGCTTCCGCTGCCCGCCAAAATAATTCCGTCGGCGGGCAGGCGCTCGCCTGGGCGCACCACCACGACATCGCCCACAACAAGTTGCTCCACGGCGATGTCAATTTCTTGCGCGCCGCGTTTCACCTTTGCAAACTTGGGCGCCAACTTTCCCAGCGCGCGAATGGCTTTGCGCGACTGGCCCATGGCGTAATGTTCCAGAGCGTTTCCTAGTGAAAACAGAAACAGCAGCAATCCGCCGTCAATACCTTCGCCAATCCACGCCGCAGCGATCGCGGCGACAACCATAAGAAAATCAACATCAAGCCGCGCCCTTAACGCCAAGCGCAAGCCCACCAGAAACGCGTTCCAACCCGCCACCACATACACCACCGTCAAGCACGCCAGAAAAAATCCGCGATTGGTGACAACCCATCCGCTTGGCAGGCCCCATTGCAGGAACGTGTTGTCATTCACCACAATCCAATCGCGTTGCAAGCACCATGCAAGCGCAAGAAAAATTCCAGCGACACATGGAATCCATAAATCATTGCGCCACCAAGCGGGGG
Source organism: uncultured bacterium (assembly GCA_903914045.1). GTDB lineage: Bacteria > Planctomycetota > Phycisphaerae > Phycisphaerales > SM1A02 > SYAC01. The sequence continues at coordinate 4,589 of CAIWNO010000031.1, forward strand.
ACGCTTCATTGGAATTTATTTCTCCGCCGTGAGAATTTTGCACGCCGCACATGGCGTGAAGATAGCGGCGATTGTTTCACCCAACAGACTTGATTATGTAAACTTTGTAAGAAAGACGCGGGCGTTCATTGGCTTGCATTGAAATTGGTCACCACAAAAATTGCGTTCGGACGCATGCGCGGCGCCATGAAGAACGCGTGGACATGGTTAGAATGATTCGCATGGATGAATTTACATTTCCACCACCAACGCCCAGCGATTTGGGCGACAAAGAAATTGTCCGTGAAAGCGACGCGCTCGACGGCGTGCGCGTTGCCTTGCTTGTCACTGGTGGAATTGCCGCCATGAAGACTCCGTTTGTGGCGCGCGCGCTTCGCCGACATGGAGCCAGCGTGACCGCATTTTGCACTGAAGAAGCGCTGCGCTACGTGGCGCAGGACGCCTTGGCGTGGAGCACGAATTCACCCGTCATCACCAAACTTTCCGCCAGCGCCGAGCATCTCAGCGACGACGCGCCGTTTGATATTTATTTAGTTGCACCCGCGACCGCCGCAAGCATTGGTCGCATGGCGCATGGCATTGCCGAAGGCGCGGTTGGCGCCACGCTTGCCTGCGCGATTGGAAGAATGGAGCAGGGCAGGGCGAAAGTTTTGGTAGCCCCAACCATGCACGGCGCCATGCACAATTCTATTTTGGTGAAAGCGCTTCGCGAATTGAACGACATTGGCGTGCGGATTATTCCGCCAAGGGACGCCTATGGAAAACATAATTTGCCTGACGACGCCGAGTTGGTAAAAGAAGTTTGTTATGCGGTCTTGGCGTTGAAAGCGCGGCGTTAATTCTTCATGCGTCTTATTCAAGTTTCAAAAATTATTTTTGTGATGTAGTGCATTCTTTAAAAGGATTCTATTCATGACTGCTTTCATATTGACCACACGATTCACTTCTTTGCGTCTGCGAAAAAGAATGTTCTCTATGGCGCAATGGGGTGCATGTGCAATGTTGTCACAACTTGTGTTGTGCCAGGCGCCGGCACCTGCGCCAGCGCAAGCGCCAGTTGCATCAACGCCTACGCCAGCACAAACACCAGTTGCATCAACGCCTACGCCAGCGCAAACACCTGCGCCAATTGCAACTTCAGCGCCAATTTCCTTGCCCACACAGAGCGACGTGGTTGAACCAAGTCGATCCCCAAGCCCAAGCAAGGGACCAGTTTTGAAACTCACTCGTGAAACGCAGGTTGTTGAAGCGCCAGGACCAACGGTTTCGCCCGCATTTGGAAATGTTCTTGCATTCGCAGGTGATCGCTTGGTGATTAGCGGCGCGGTGTTGTCGCGGCGCGGCGGCGCGGAGGGGCAAATTTTCACATTCGTCATCAAGGACGGAAAATGGACATCAATTTCTGAAATGGTTCAAGTGCAAGCAATGGCGCCAGAGGAGTTTGCCATTCAGAGAATTTTAGGCGACCCAGAATTCTTGCTCACAAATATTTCGCGCAAGACCAAGTCAAGTGAAATTATTTCCTTTACGCCAGCGGAGGGACGCGAAGCGTGGAAGCAGTCTGGTTCAATCAAGGCTCCTGAGAAAGAAAAAGTTTTAAATTTCGCTTCGGCCATGGCGCTCAGCAACAATATGTTGGCAGTGGGTGAAGTAAGTTCGCGTCCCAATCAGAAGGAAGAGGATTTTTCATCCAACCCACGCGTGTTTCTGTTTGCGCGCACCGCGCAAGGGTGGAAAGCGCAAGGCGCCATTCAGCGCGATGTCAAGAACACACCGTGGTGGTTTGGTATTTCAATCGCCATGGATGGCGACACTTTGGCGGTTGGAAATCCAAACGCATTGCTTCCATTTACCACCGACAAACTTCGGCCAAGTCTTGAACCAGCCATGGTGTGCGTCTATCGAAAAACCGCGGCGGGTTGGAAACTTGAACAAGAAATTGCAAACACAGGTCTGAGTCAGTGGAAAGGATTTGGCGTCAACATTGCATTGCAAGGAGATCTTCTTGCGGTGCGATCGGTGAATCCATCCAATCGCGAGGATGAAATTGATGTGAGTGTGTTGCGACGCGTGAACGGTCAATGGGTTTCAGAAGGCACGCTCAATCCAGGAGAAGGCGCGACAAAAGGCAAGGGGTATGGTTTTGCGCTTGCCATTGATCAAGGCAGAATTTGCGTAGGAGACGCGATGGCGGTTGAGGGCAGCGACAGCAATGGTCGCGTCTTTGTATTTGAACATTCCGCCAAGGGCTGGCAAGAAAAATGGCGGCTTGCTCCGAAAGTTTTTGTGTCGCCAAATTCATTTGGCACCGCGATTGCCATTCAATGGCCATGGGTGGCTGTGGGTCGAGTCCGCAGTGAGCGACTTGGAATTGAGCCTGGTGGTGCGTTGCTTTTTAAATTGGACGCAAACGCACCAACATCGGCCGCGCCTAAGTCTGATCAAAAGAAATAAATATTATTTCCACCAGCGAACGCTGAATGCCATGAATAATGCGCCCGCTGATAATGAGAATGGTCGCTCCCAATCTTTGGGCCATTGCGTTGGTGCGAGCGGATTCAGCAGGACCATCAGCGCCACCAATATGCCGCACCAAATTGGGCTTTGATTTCGCGCCGCAAGAACGGCGCTTGCCGCGGCAACGCAGCAGCAAGTTGGCTTTAACCAACCATCCACATCAGTGATCCAAACTTGGGTCAAAATGCCAAACTGATACGCGCCCATGGCAAGCAACCACGCGCCCGCCAGTGCATTTACGATTAACCACCATCGACTCATGTTTGCATATCGGACAAATGTTCGCTCTGGCTACACTCGCCGCAATTCAAGAAATCGCCATGGTTCAAAAAATTCATGTCGCTCTGTTGCACAATGTTGCGTGACTTCGCGCGCGGCGTGTTTCAATTGCGAGACGCGTTGAACGCATGGGTTTTGCAATAAACGAGCCAGCCGCCTGTATTTTTTGCTTGCGCAACCCATCATTTGTGCCATTTTGGTGGCGGGACTTGTTCAGTTGCATTTGGTGAGTTGCCAACAGCCGCAATCAATATGATGTCGCAGTTGCAAACCCCATCCGAAGATCTCAAGCAAAACTCGGACACCAAGGCTGATGCCGAAATTTTTTTAGTTGAGTGTGCAAGGGCGTTGCATCGCTATGGAGCACCCGCGCATGTTCTTGAGGCGGAGATGGTGCGCACTGGATCGCGCCTTGGAATTGCAGTGCAAATTTT